>JAUYUF010000289.1 GCA_030694835.1 Flavobacteriaceae bacterium
AAATATCCTCATGCTGAAATTATTGCTTTTGAACCTGATGAAACAGTATTGCCTTTTTTAAATAAAAATATTCAATCTCAAAATATAAAAAATGTTGAGTTGATTAAAAAAGCTGTTTGGACATCAGAAACTAATTTGCGATTCTATACTGATAGTGGATTAGGTGGCAGAGTAGAGATGGAATATGGTGAAAGAATACCAACTGAAGTTAAAACTGTGCGACTGAAAGATTTTTTACATAGATCAATAGATTTTCTTAAAATCGATATAGAAGGCGCAGAGTATGAAGTGTTAAAGGATTGTGAAGAGTTTCTTTTTAATGTTGATAAAATTTTTGTTGAATACCATAGTATTTATAATGAAGAACAGCATTTAGACGATATTTTAAATATTCTAAAAAAACAAGGATACAGGTATCATTTAAAACAATCATTTTCAAGACAAAAACCATTTTTAGATTATCAAAATATTGTAAATGAAAAATTTGATATGGCAATAAATATTTTTGCTTATAAATAGAATTTTAATTACTAAAGCTTTATCAATGAAATTTAATGAAAATAGTGTAACATTCGAAATAAAAGTATACGAGAACGATTGGAAATTTATTTTGACAGGTGATTATTTAGATAAAATAATTGCAAGATGTAATTATAATTTTAAGAAAAAAGTGTTGCTTATCAATAATGTTTTAGATTTAAAAAAAGTTATAAAATATGCTGATAAAAAAATGGCAAAGGGTATTATAGATGAATATTATATTGTTGAGGATTATGTAAATGACGCATTAACTTATTTTAATATCGAGAAGGATTCTTTTAAAGAAGGTTATTATTATTCAATAGCTGAACTTGTCGGAATTTACCTATGTAAAACTGACTATTTATTGCATTTTTCTAGTGATTCTTTTTTAGAAAGTAAAAAGGTAAATTGGATTGATAAAGCCATAAATATTTTTAAAGAAAATGAGGATGTAATTGTTGCTAATCCTGTTTGGAATTTTGCATACAATGAAGCTAATAATGAATCAATAGGTATAATTGAAGACTTCTATGTCGGTTATGGATTTTCTGATCAATGTTATTTAATTAGAATGGATATATTTAAAAATCAAATCTATAACGAAAAAAATATTGATTCAGATAGATATCCAACATATGGAGGTGAATTATTTGAAAAAAGAATAGATAGCTTTATGCGAAATTATAAAAAGTTAAGAATTACGAGTAAAGAAATTAGTTATGTACATAAAAATTTTCCAAAAAAAAATATTAAGTTATTTGATAAATTATATTTCGGGTTTATTGCTTTTAAAAGATTAAAATTATTAAAATGATTAAAGTTGGATATTTAGTTTCATATGATTATTCAATGTTTTTAACTTCTGTAAAACAGCTTTACAATTATGTAAATAAAGTTTATATTGCAATTGATAAGGGGAAAAAAACTTGGAGTGGTAATAAATTTGAGATACCCGATTCTTTTTTTAATGAGGTAAAGCAATTTGATATTAAAAATAAAGTTGAATTTTATTTTGATAACTTTTATGTTCATGAATTAACCCCAATTGAATGTGAAACAAGAGAGCGTAACCTACTGTTAAAAAAAATGGGTAAAGGTTGGAAAATTCAATTAGATGTTGATGAATATATTTATGATTTTAAAACCGTATCCAAGTATTTAAAAAAATATTGGTATTTAACACTCTTTCCTAAATTAACTCCAATTGTTTTTAGAGGCAAATTGGTAACATTGTATCGTTTACTTCCAGACGGATATTTATATATTGAAAACAATGAACGTTTTTCATTTATTACCAATCAATCAAATTATACTTATACCCGAAATAATAATACAGTAAGGAATCATTTTACAAATATTAATGTCATTCACCAATCTTGGGCGCGTTCAGAAGATGAAATTCAATTAAAAATAAATAATTGGGGGCATCGAGATGATTTCGATACGAAAAGCTATTTTATGTTTTGGAAATCATTAAATAGGGATAACTATAAAGAATATAAAAATATACATCCTTTATCTCCGGTAGTTTGGAATGAGCTTAATTACTTGCAATCAAATTCGATAAATGAATTTATCAATAAATATTCAATTAAAAATAAACAGGTTTTAATACCTATTTCTAAAAGTAAGATTTTTAAATCTGCAATAAAAAAAATATTAGGTAGAGTATAATGCTAGCCATCATCAACCCATATTATAAACTCCCCGCTAGCGCGAGCGTCACGCTCGTGTACAAACATAAAGTAAGCATAAAATTATGAGTGAAAAATACAAATTTGGTGATAAAACAGGCGCTTATTTTATAAGTTTTTCAACCGTAAACTGGATAGATGTTTTTACCAGAGATAATTATTTTTCATGCATCATAGAGTCCTTAGATTATTGCAGAAAAAACAAAGGAATAGAGATTTACGGTTATTGTGTTATGCATAGTCATGTTCATTTAATATTTAGGTCATCGTTTAATAATCCATCGGGTTTAATAAGAGATTTTAAGGGTTTTACTTCCAAAAAATTATTAAAATTGATTGAAGAAAATCCGCAAGAAAGCAGAAAAGAATGGATGCTTGGAATGTTTGAAACTGCCGGCAAGAAGAACAGTAATGTAAAATTCAGACAGTTTTGGCAGCAAAACAATCATCCAATAGAAATTTGGTCATTAAAAGTATTTGAACAAAAATTAGCATATATTCACAACAATCCTGTTGAAGCAGGATTTGTAACCGATTCAATAGATTGGAAATACAGTAGTGCAAGAAATTATGGAAATAATGACCAAAGTATTTTAGAAATAGATATGAATTGATTTTGTTTGTAGGCACGAGCAAGATGCTCGCGCTAGCGATGTTTTTTTCTATATATTGATTAGTAGTCAATCTATATTATGAACGTCTAATCGTCTTTTATCTTTTTTAACATCACAATAGAAAATAGTATTTAAGTAAAATGAGTTAGTTTTAAAAATATAAATAAATGCTCGCCATCGTCATTCCATATTACAAAATTACTTTCTTTGAAGAAACACTTCAATCATTAGCAAATCAAACAGACCCGCGATTTAAGGTTTATATTGGTGATGATACAAGTGCAGAAAATCCTGCTCATTTATTAGAAAAGTATAAAGCTGCCTTTGATTTTATTTACCATCGATTTGAAGAAAATTTTGGGAGTTTTTCTTTGGCAAAACACTGGGAACGTTGTATTGATTTAACTGCTGATGAAGAATGGATTATGGTTTTAGGAGATGATGATGTATTGGGTAAAAATGTGGTGGAAGCGTTTTATAAGCAATTTTCAGTTTTTAAAGATAAAACAAACGTAATACGTTTTGCAACCCGAGTAATGGATGCAAATGGTGAGTATATATCTAATGTTTTTGAACAACCAATTTGGGAAAAAGCCTCAGATGCATTTTATAGAAAACATATCGGAAAAACAAGAAGCTCTCTTTCTGAATATATTTTTTCAAGAGAAGCTTATCAAAAATCTGGATTTTATAATTATCCTTTGGGTTGGCACAGTGATGATTGGGCTTGGTTAGATTTTTCAGATAAAAAACCTATTTATACCATTAATGATAGTTTAATTTTTATTAGGGTTTCAGAGCAAAGTATTTCGGGGAAAACAGATAACGAACAATTAAAAAACATTGCCATTTATCAATTTCTTAAACAATTGATTACGAAAAAGTTAAAACTTTTTAATGCTGAACAGCAATTAAAGCTACTGCTCAACTTTGAAGTTTTTATCAAAAAGAAAAGAAAATTAAGTTTGAAAGAATGGAGTTTTTTGTTTTACTTATATTTAAAAGTTTTTAAGTTAGTTCCATTTATAAAAGTAATTAGAAGATTTTTTAAAAATACTTACATGAAAAATCTTAAAGATTCTAATTAAAATAAAAGTAGTTTCAAATTTTAATGCAGAAAATTAAAAAATGATCAAAGAAAATTTATTGGTTTCTATTATAGTTCCTTGTTATAATCAAGGTATTTATTTATCAGAGGCATTGCAGTCTGTTATGGATCAGACTTATTTTAATTGGGAATGTATAATAGTTGATGATGGTTCAACTGATTCAACAAGAAAAATAGCTCAAGAATGGTGTAATATAGACAAACGATATACTTATATATATATTAATAATCAAGGTGTTTCAAATGCAAGAAATATAGGAATAAGTTATGCCAAAGGATATTATATTATTCCTTTGGATAGTGATGATAAATTAAGTATTAATTATGTTGAAGAGATGATTTCTAATTTTGATAAAGAAACAAAGGTGGTTTATGGGAAATTAGAAGTTTTTGGTAAAGTAAAAGGAAAATGGTTGTTGGCAGAATTTAATTTTGAAGATTTGATTTTTAGCAATATGATTCATTGTTCAGGGATGTTTAGAATTGCTGATTTTAAATCTATAAAAGGTTATGATAGTAATATGAATGAGGGTTATGAAGACTGGGAATTTTGGATAAATTTACTTAAAAATGGAGGTAAGGCAAAAATGATACCCTCTGCATGTTTGTTTTATAGAAGAAGACAGAAGTCAAGAATGACAAATATTGATTTGCAAAAAAGATATCGTCTAATTGCCTACATTTATCATAAACATAGTTATTTATACAATAGTTATACAGAAAATTATCTCAAAAATATTAATATTAATTTTGCATATTGTTTCTATTTAAGTGCTAAAATGTATAATAAGGGAAGAGTTAATGAATTAAAAAAATATTATGATTTTAAATTAAATTCTGAGTTAAATAAATATAGTTTTTTTCATAAGAAAAAAATACTCTTGAATTGGTTTAAAAAAGGAAAATTAAATATATCTTTTTTAGATGTTTTATTAAAATAAATGAATTATGCTATCAGTTGTAATAAGAAATAAGAATCAAGAAAAGGCTTTAACGTTTTTATTAAAAAATCTCAGAGAACGATATGCTGATGATATTGATGAAATAATTGTTTTGGATAATTTATCTACTGATGGAAGTAAAAAAGTGTCAGAACTTTACAAAACTAAATTTGTTACAATTGAAGAATTTAGTTACGGAGAAAGTGCCAATATTGGCGCTAGAGTATCATCTAATAATATTGTTGTAATGTTTAGTGCTCATTCTTTTCCTATTAGTCATGATTTTTTTAAGCTTATTAAAGCTCAATTTAAGGGTAGAGAAAATGAGTTAGCTGGTTTAAGGTGCCTACATAATTTTAATGATTATTCAGCCTATATCAATAATTTACCAAGTACTTTAGATTATAATAAAGCAGGTTTGATATTTGCAGGTTCAGTTTTTAACAAAAAGATATGGGAAAAATATCCATTCAAAAAGGATATAAAGACATTTGAAGATAAAGAATGGAGTAAAAGAGTTATCGAAGCGGGTTATAAAATTGAATTTGTTCCTTCTATTTTTTGCTACAATATAAAAAGAAGTAATAAACAACTTTTTTTTAGATTTAAAAATGAAGTAATTGGTAGCTATCAACTTTATCATACAGATTACACAATAATAAAATCCGTAAAAAATTTACTTCATTCAGGTTATAAATTATCAATAAATTATTTTGTTGATTTGTATTACTTGATAAAGAAATTTCTTTTTATGTTAAAATTTTTATTAAATAAACCAGAACAATTTAAATAAAAAAACAATTATAATAGTTCTAGTTAATGCGAATAGGCAATAATCCAAATAAAGACAAAAAACAAGAACAATCTGAATACAATTATCAAATAATCATTCCCGTTTATATACCAAATGAAGAAGGTTTTTTTAAGATATTTAATTAAAGAAAGATTTAAATACTTTTTTAGAGAGACAATGATTCAAAATCATCCAAAACGCTTTTATTTTTTAAGACATCTGTTAATGAGACAAATTGGTTTATTTGATTTTTTAGGTTCATTTAAATCCATTTTTGGTTTTATAATATATAGCATCTTCCATAAAGGTTATAGGCTATTAAAATAATTATTATGAAAATTCTATTAATATCCATGCCTTCGGTTCATGTTATACGTTGGATTGAAAACCTAAAGAATACAAAGCATGAGTTGTATTGGTTTGATGTGTTGGGAAGAGGAAAATTGGAAACTTTAGATAAAGTATATCAAATAACCCATTGGAAACAAAGAAAAATATCTTATTTAAAAGGCGAATATTGGTTGTCTAAAAAGTGTTCAGGTATTTATAAAATTATTCAACCTTTTTTAGAAATTACAGCTAATGAAGCTTTAGAAGCTATAATTAAAGAAATTTGTCCAGATATTATTCATAGTTTTGAGATGCAAAGTTGTAGTTATCCCATTTTAAACACCATGAATAAATATCCAAATATTAAATGGATATATTCTTGTTGGGGAAGTGATTTGTATTATTATCAAAAATTTAAACTTCATAATTCAAAGATAAGGAAAGTTTTAAATCGTATAAATTTTTTAATTACGGATAATATCCGTGATTATAATTTAGCTAAACAACTTGATTTTAAAGGAGATTTTTTAGGTGTTATTCCAGGTGGGTCTGGATATAAATTTGAAAATTTACTTGTAAGTAAGATGTCCCAAAGTAAAATAGATATTATTTTGGTGAAGGGATATGAGCATAATTTAGGAAGAGCAATTAATGTTTTAAAAGCGTTAAAAGAGTTAAAAAATGAAATTTCAAATTACAAAGTTGTAGTATTTGGTTCTCACCAAAAAACAATTGATTTTATTCTAAATAATAAATTACCTTTTCAATTTTATGACAGAAATGAACTTACTCATAGTCAAGTATTAGAATTAATGGGAAAATCTAAAATATATATAGGTAACAGTATTTCTGATGGGATGCCAAATACTTTGTTAGAAGCGATGATTATGGGTGCATTTCCTATACAATCAAATCCAGGTAATGTAACTGCTGAACTCATTGAAAATGGAATAAATGGATTGTTAATCAATAATCCAGAAGATTTGTTGGAAATTAAAATGAAAATTAAAAAGGCTATTTTAATGGATAAAAAAGGTAAATTTGAAATTGCCACAGAAATGAATACAGCTATTGTAAAAAAACGATTAGATTTTGCATTGAATAAGCAAAAAATTATAGATTTATATCAAACAATTGATATTAGTGGGGTTCCATGCGAATAGGCAATAATCCAAATAAAGACAAAAAACAAAATCCTTCTGAATACAACCATCAGGTCATCATTCCCGTTTATATACCAAATGAAGAGGGATATTTTAAAGATAGTTTTAAAATATTTCAAATTTGTTTAGAATCTTTAGTAAACACCGTGCATTCTAAAACTTTTATTACGGTGGTTAATAACGGAAGTTGTCCAGAAATTTTCAGTTATTTAAATAAAGCACTAGTACAAAAAAAAATTCATGAAGTAATTCATACAGAGAATATTGGAAAATTAAATGCCATATTAAAAGGACTTGCAGGAAATGAGATCAAATTGGTAACCATCACCGATGCCGATATTTTATTTCTTCCCAATTGGCAATCAGAAACCATTCGTATTTTTAATTCCTTTCCCAAAGCAGGTGTTGTAGGGCTTATTCCGCAGTTTAAGTTATTTGGAAGTTGTTGTGGGAATCTTATTTTTGATAATTTCTTTTCGAATAAATTAAAATTTACGGATGTTATAAATACGAATGCTTTAATTAAATATTATGAAAGTATTGGATGGGAGCGTAATTATAACCAAAATTATTTGTTAAAAAATTTGACGATAACATCAAATTCGTATTCGGCAATTGTAGGATCTGGTCATGTAGTGGCAACCTATCATAAATGTTTATTTAAAAATATGACTTCATTTATTAATGCTCAATTAGGTGCCAATTCTGAGAGCTATTTAGATGAAGCACCTCTTAAAAAGGGATTGTGGCGTCTAACTACACAAGACAACTTTGCTTATCATTTGGGAAATTTGATTGAACCTTGGATGGAAGAAGAAATAAATAGTTCAAATAAAATAGCATTAGAAAATGGTCAATTAAATTCTTATATAAGAGTTAATAAAATAACAAAATTAAATTATTTTATAAAAACCCGTCTATTTGTAAAAGTGTTTTCAAATAAATTTTTCAGGAAACTATTTTATAAATACAAAGGATTGCCAAAAGAAATGATTGATCATTATTAGTATAATTTTATGTCCAAAACTAAGCAATTTTCCATCCTAATCACCACTAGAAATCGAAAGGATGATTTGACTTTTACCTTGGAGAAAATCAAACATTTGATAGACAGAAAAGAGGTGGAATGTATCATTTGTGATGATGGTTCTACGGATGGAACTTATGACTTTCTACATGAAAAGTATCAAGGGATTCAATTAATTAAAAACAAAAGATGCATAGGGTTAATAGCCAGTAGGAATTTATTGTTGAATAGAACTACTGCGCAATATGCAATTTCATTAGATGATGATGCTCATTTTTTAACAGAAAATAACTTAGATAAAATAGAAAATTATTTTGATAAAAATCCTACTTGTGGTGTATTAGCATTGCGCATATTTTGGGGTTTGAGTCTGCCAGAAAATACGATTTCAAAGCAAGAAAGTCAACATGTTAAAGGATTTGTTGGATGTGGGCATGTGTGGAATATGAAAGCTTGGAAAGACATTCCCAATTACCCCGATTGGTTTGAATTTTATGGAGAAGAAGATTTTGCTGCTTTTCAGTTGTTTAAAAAAGATTGGGAAATTCATTATCTGCCTGATGTGTTGGTACATCATCGGGTTGATATCAAAGCTAGAAAAGACAACAACGATTACAGTTGGCGTTTAAGACGGTCCTTACGTTCTGGGTGGTATTTATATTTGTTGTTTTATCCTTGGAATGTAATTCCTCGAAAACTGGCTTATACGTTGTGGATACAATTAAAAACAAAAGTATTTAAAGGCGATTGGAAAGCGGGAATAGCAATTATTCAGGCATTGTTTGATGTATTATGGAACATTCCAAAATTATTAAAAAATGCGAATAGATTAACAAGTGAAGAGTTTGAAAAGTTTCAGAAATTACCTGAAACTAAATTATATTGGGATCCTTCAGGAAATGAAATTTAAAGTATATTTACAACACTGTGAATAATATAAGAAATATAGTAATAATACCAGCTAGGGGTGGTTCTAAAAGGTTTTTAAACAAAAACATTCAACTTTTAAGACAGGTTCCATTAATTGAATATAGCATTCAATATGCTAAAGAAAATTGTTTATACGCTAAAATTGTTGTATCAACTGACAGTGAACTAATAAAAGAAATAGCCTTACAAAATGGTGTTGAAGTAGTAGATAGACCTTTAGAGTTATCGGGCGATTTATGTACAACTATCTCTACACTACAACATGTATTGGAAAATAGTAATGAAACATTTGAATATGTTACTTTATTGCAACCTACAAACCCTTTGCGACCAAAAAAACTATTTAAAGAAGCTTTTAAAATTTTAGTTGAAGGCAACTATGATAGTTTAATGACAGTAACCCGAAATGAGCAAAAGTTTGGAAAAATAATAGACGGTAAATTTATACCTTACAATTATGAAATAGGACAAAGAAGTCAGGATTTAGATCCCTTGTTTTATGAAAATGGCTTGCTATATATTACAAAATCATCCCTTATTTTAGAAGGTAAAATAGTGGGTTCTGCTAATTATCCCTTGGTTATAAATCATCCATTTGCAAAAGTAGATATTGATACGATAGAGGATTTAGAATATGCAGAGTATTTGCTTAATAATTATAGAAATACTATACTTTAAAGAATTGACCAATTACAATTCCCATCTTGAGACCTGTATTGAGTTTAGCAGAAATGGGGTTAGGTATGTGTAAAATTATTAAACTAAAATATTTATGACTCAAGCCATTTATACAAATTTTCATTAAATTGAGTTGCCAAAAATTAATTGATGCCTAAAAGAAAAGTAATCCCAGACAACCCGAAACTAAAGGAATTTGCAAGGGAATTGAGAAATAATTCTACAAAATCGGAAATATTCTTATGGCTAAAATTAAAAAATAAACAGTTTTATGGGTATGATTTTCATCGTCAGAAACCTATTGATAATTATATTCTTGATTTTTATTGTTATGAACTAGTGTTAGGGATTGAAGTAGACGGATATTCACATCAGTTTTTAGAAGTCTACAATAAAGGCCCCGTAAAAGAGAAACGCATGAATGAATTAGGAATTACTATTTTGAGATTTAGTGATGAACAAGTGCAAAAAGATATTAAAAATGTGTTGAGAGCGATTGAGTTTTACATTACCGAGTTTGAAATACACACCCCTAACCCCTCT
>JAUYUF010000291.1 GCA_030694835.1 Flavobacteriaceae bacterium
AAATAATAGCTTTCCGGTGGACTTTTACGTTATGCCAGATGAGAAATACAGAATAAACTCGAGTGCAACCAATGGAACTGTTACTTTAGGGAACTGGTTTGAAACTTATATATGAGGTCTGAATTGAAGGACTGGTCGCATTCTATCAGAAGAACAAGGAGATCCCCGATCAGTTCATGAGCGCAAGATTTTTCTTGAAGCAGCTCATCAAGGAAAATTGATGGGGATGGGTTTGCTCAAGAACAGGATAAAATAGATGACATAATCATGGTTTAACAAAACAGTCTCTTTTGTTAAGGTTGCTTTCTTATTTATGCATGTTTTAGCTTGAATAGTGTCATTCTTTTGTTAAGTTAGGTCTTTATACCTTAACAATAGTATATGATGTCATGGAGAAGTGCTACAACGTAATGGTAACTGGAAAAGTCCAGGATATTGGTTTAAGAAGCCTCATAGAGGATGTTGCAAGGTTACTTGACCTTAAAGGGTTTGCCTTTAACGATCCAGACGGCAGCGTCAAAATGGTTTGCTGTGGAGACTCCGGCGAAATCAGTAACTTTTTAAAAGAAATACGAACCAGAGGGGAGCAAAAGGGTGCATTGATTGAGGATATTAGAAAAGAAGAAATCCCTTACCATATTTATCTCCCACAGAGATTCATAAGATTATACACCGACGAGCTTGAAGATACCAACAGGAAGCTGGATGTTGGGATAGGCATTTTAAAGGATATCAAACGCGATACTTCGATTCTGCCGGAGATTAAGGGCGATACCTCAGCGATTAAAGTAGGAATAGATACCATGAATGCGAAGTTTGATACTCTGAATATGAACTTTGATTCTTTTATTGTGGAGCAGAAGGAGCACAACCAGTGGATGAAATACCATCTCATAAAGATGGACGAGCACAACATGCGTATGGACGAACATAACAAACACCTTGAGAAAATCCTTGAGAAACTGGATGCGGGAAAATGATAAAAAAGAAACTAATCATCGAAGGGCCAAAGGTTCATGATGTGGGATACCGTTTATTTTTGCTGGA
>JAUYUF010000298.1 GCA_030694835.1 Flavobacteriaceae bacterium
CTGCCTCAGAAATTACTCCAATTGAAATTCCTAAAAAACATTCATCTAAATATTTTTCATACTGATTTACATCTGAATGCTTATCAATTAAATTAAACCTTAGAATTTGTTGATTTTTTTCTGGACAAATATTTTTAATGAATTTTCTTGCGGTTTTTTCGTTTTCAACAATAAAATTATCTAACTGTAAAATTGTATTTCTAACAGTAATAGGCAAAACTTCCATCGGATTATTATCTCCTAAAGTTGTCGGAATTAAATAGAGTTTTCCTTTATTTATTTGCATTATTTAATTTTATTGAAATAATTTCACAGGCTTCATCTAACATCTTAAAGACTTTTTCAAAACCACTATTACTATCATAATAAGGATCAGGAACTTCAGTTATTTGAGATGATTTATTTTCAGATAAGATCAATTTTACTTTTTGCTTATCAAAATCATTTCTAGCAAGCCTTGTAATATTATGAAAATTCGATTTATCCATTACATAAATAATATCAAAAATATCAAAATCATTTAATTTAAAAGGTCTTGATTTCTGATCGGTTATATTAATACCATATTTTCTAGCAATTTGAATAGAGCGAGAATCAGGTAAATCACCATGATGAAAATCACTTGTACCTGCAGAATCTACTAAAATATTTGCTGAATTAACTTTTGATTTTAAAATACCTTCAGCCAATGGAGACCTACAAATATTCCCTAAACAAACCATTAAAATTTTAGTCATTTAATTTTAAAAAGATAATTTTTTGGCAATCTCTTCAACATATCTTTTAAACTGTTTATCAGTTTCTGATAAATTATCAACTGTTTTACAAGCGTGTAAAACCGTTGCATGATCTCGTTTTCCAATTTGAGAACCTATACTTGCTAAAGAAGATTTTGTCATTTTTTTAGAGAAGTACATTGCTAACTGACGAGCTTGAACCACATGACGTTTTCTAGTATTCGATTGTAATGTAGGAACATCTATTTCAAAATAAGTAGAAACTACTTTCTGAATGTAGTCAATTGAAATTTCTCGTTTGGTGTTTTTAACAAATTTATCTACAATCTGTTTAGTCAATGCCAAAGAATATTCTTTTCTATTAAAAGATGCTTGAGCCACTAATGAAATTAAAACACCTTCAATTTCTCTAATATTTGATTTAATATTTTTGGCAATATACTCTACAATTTCTTGAGGAATTTCTAATCCGTCTCTGTACATTTTATTTTGAAGAATTGCAACACGAGTTTCATAATCTGGTGTTTGTAATTCAGCTGACAATCCCCATTTAAAACGAGATAACAATCGTTGCTCTATATCTTGCATATCAACAGGTGCTTTATCTGATGTTAACACCAATTGTTTTCCATTTTGATGTAAATGATTGAAAATATGGAAAAACACATCTTGAGTTCCAGTTTTTCCAGATAAAAATTGTACATCATCAATTAATAAAACATCTATCATTTGATAAAAATGAATGAAATCATTTCTAGTATTATTCTTAACAGAATCTATAAATTGTTGTGTAAACTTTTCAGAGGAAATATATAAAACGGTTTTTTCTGGATATTTTTCTTTAATCTCTACACCAATT
Organism: Flavobacteriaceae bacterium; assembly: GCA_030694835.1. GTDB lineage: Bacteria > Bacteroidota > Bacteroidia > Flavobacteriales > Flavobacteriaceae > JAGXRT01. The sequence goes on from JAUYUF010000298.1 coordinate 1,597, forward strand.
GCATGCGCTAAATGTGTTTTTCCTAAACCAACACCACCATAAATTAATAATGGATTAAAAGCAGTTCCTCCAGGTTTATTAGCAACAGCCATACCCGCAGAACGTGATAATCTATTAGAATCTCCTTCAATAAAATTATCAAAACTATAATTTGGATTGAGCTGAGATTCAACTTTTACTTTTTGAATTCCTGGAATAATAAATGGATTGCGTAATTCTTTTTTATTTAATTCTACGGGAATTGTAACTCCTTGTTCTGGAATAGGATTTCGATTTGAACTAGGGAATCTTACAGTATGAGGTGTATTATTGCTGTAATTATTTTCCATTTTTACATCATAAATCAACTTAGCATCCTTTCCTAACTCTCTAACCAAAGCAACTCTTAAAATTTTAATATAATGCTCTTCTAGCCATTCATAGAAAAATTTTGTAGGAACTTGTATGGTTAAAACATTGCCGGAAACTTTGATTGGCTTAATTGGCTCAAACCATGTTTTATAAGCTTGGGGTTTAATATTGTCCTTTATAAAAGACAAACATTCCATCCAAACCGTTTCCGCAGTTAATAGCATTTAATTAATTTTGTTTAGTTAGTTAGTATCAGGAAGAAAAATTCTTCTTTCCTAGTTTCACAAATTTGTGAATAAATTTTATCATAAAAAAATATTTCTACTATTGATTTTCTAGTTTTTTTTTTGTATCTACTGAACTTAATTTTTAAAATTAAATTTAAATGATTTCACACCTCACAAAATTTAGAGTTCGATATAGTGAAACTGACCAAATGGGTTACGTTTATTATGGTAATTATGCACAATATTTTGAAGTCGGAAGAGTAGAATGGCTAAGGAATTTGGGAATATCATACAAAACAATGGAAGATGAAGGTATTATGCTTCCAGTAATTAAACTTCAAATAAATTATTTAAAACCTGCTAAATATGACAATCTACTAACACTTAAAACTACTCTTGTAAAAAAACCGGGTGTTAGAATTCAATTTTCTTATGAATTATATAATGAACAAAAAGATTTATTAGTTACTGGTGATACTGAATTAGTATTTATAGATATTGCTAAAAACAAACCTACAAAAACTCCTACTCTACTTTCCCAAAAAATTGAAATGTTATTTTAAATTTGTTTTACTGATTTTAGGCAATGTAAATCAGAAAAAAGTAATTCATATTTTTCAAATTCTGATTTTCTGATAGCTATAATAATCTCACAATCAACATTCATATTTTGATGAATAATATTTAATTGATGTTCTTTAATAAACCTCATTATTTTATTAAGATTTGGGTAATCAACAACTATTCTAAAATTAATTTCTATTAACTTATCAACTATTTCTGCAGCTTCTATTGAATATTGAGCCGCTAACTTATACGCTGTAATTAACCCACCAACTCCCAATTTTGTGCCTCCAAAATAACGTATAACAACAACTAAAATATTAGTTAAATTGAATGACTGTATTTGTCCGTAAATAGGTTGTCCTGCACTATTATGTGGCTCACCATCATCATTAACTCTATATTGTATATTT
>JAUYUF010000299.1 GCA_030694835.1 Flavobacteriaceae bacterium
ATGGAAATTACAGAAAATTGCTTTCCTTTCTAAATTCAAATTATTATCAAGTTTGCATTTATGGTCACTCTTGTGGTTTGTCAGACAGGGTTATGTTAAATGAAATATTTGAACACGAAAACTGTAAATCAATAAAAATATACTTTTATGAATATGAAGATGGAAGTAATGGTAATGACTTTTCTAATAAAAATATGGACATATCTAGGCATTTTAATAGCAATAAATTAATGCGACAGAAAATTGTAGAGTTTAACCCCAAGAATAAAATACCTCAAATAAAGAATTAGAAAATTACTTAAAACCTATGAAAGCAAACGAATTACCAATAATTACGTTCTTACAAGCAGTTAATGTACAATTTGTTATACCAGTATATCAACGAAATTAAGATTGGAAAAATGCAGAGTGAAAAGAACTATTAAACGATATTATATCAGTAGAAAAAGAGAACAGAGGAACACACTTTATCGGGAGTATTGTATTTGTTCATGAAGGTACTTATAGCACCAGCGAAGTAAAAGAATTGGTTATCATAGATGGTCAACAGCGTTTAACTACTATCAATATTTTATATGTGGCATTATACCGTTTTGCTAAAGAAAATAATAAAACACAAGATGCCGACAGATTGTATAATATGTTTTTGACCAATCAATATGTACAAAACGAATCAAGTAAGCTAAAACTAAAACAAACTGACACAAATTCTTTGGCTTTTAAAGCAATAATGCGGGGAACACATAATGAATTTGGCACTTTCTCAAATGTTATAGAGAATTACAATTATTTCAGAAGCTGTATAAACGAAGATAATTTTGAACTGATTTTAAGAGGTTTAAATCGCTTAATATTTGTAGAAATTTCATTGGAAAGAGATAAAGACGACCCACAACGTATTTTTGAAAGTTTAAATTCAACGGGCTTAGATTTATCGCAATCAGATTTAATTAGAAATTTCATCTTAATGGACTTGCCTCCAAAAGACCAAAACAGGATTTTTGAAACCATCTGGAATCCAATTGAAGAAAATGCAAAAGATATAGTGAAACAAAGTTCGTTAGTTTCTGATTTTATCAGAGATTACTTAACACTTCGCAACAAGAAAATACCCAATAAAAACAAAGTATATGCCGAGTTTAAAAGTCTTTATACAAACAAAAAAGAAGATGCCTATCATCAGGAATTAGAAAACATAAAATCATTATCTGTTCACTATAAAAAATTAGTCAATCCATCTACAGTTTCAGATGTACAAATCCGAAAAGAATTAGAGTACATCAGTAGATTAGAAATAAATGTAGCCTACCCCTTTTTACTTCAAGTATTTGAAGATGCAGAAAATGGCTTGCTGAGTAAAGATGATTTAATAAAAGTGCTGAAACTGATTCAAAGCTATACATGGCGTAGGTTTGTGGTAGGTCTACCAACAAACGCTTTAAACAAAATATTTATGACGCTCTATTCTGAAGTAGATACTGAAGAATATTACGATTCAATAGCTAAAACCTTATTAAAAAAGAAAGGAAGTGCAAAATTTCCTACCAATGAAGATTTAAAAACAGCCTTAAGAGATAAGGATTTGTACAATACACAACCTAAAAACAGAAATTATCTGTTTGAAATGTTAGAAAATTACAACAACAGAGAATATGTCAATACCAACAATGAAAACATTACAATTGAACACATTTTCCCAAGAAACCCTAATGAAGATTGGAATTCTGATTTATCATCTGACGAGTATTTTTTATTCAAGGAAAAACATTTAAATACCATAGGTAATTTGACACTTTCCGGCAATAATGGTGCTTTGAGCAACAAGTCATTCTTAGCTAAAAAAGAAATGAATAACGATGGTAAAGAACAAGGATATAATTATAGCCGTTTGTGGTTAAATTCTTATTTGAAATCAATTGATGGTTGGAATATTTCAAAATATGAAGAACGTCTAAATATTATATATGATCGTTTTTTAAATATTTGGGAGTTTCCAAATGTGGTATTATTAGAAAATGACGAATCTGAAGAACAAAATATATTTGATGCTGAAAGTCCTAAGAACAAAAAGTTAGAGTATTATATTTTTGAAAATACAACAATTGAAGAAGATACTATTTCTCAAATGTATTGTAGTATTATCCAATATTTATATGATAAAAATTCTCAGTTATTAGTGAGTCATCAAGATATT
>JAUYUF010000303.1 GCA_030694835.1 Flavobacteriaceae bacterium
ATAGAACTCAAAAAATAAGCAGTATGTTATATTATTTATTTGATTTTTTAGAAAGAGAATTTGATTTTATTGGAGCAGGATTATTTCAATATATTTCATTTAGATCAGCTGCTGCTTTTATTTTATCATTATTGATATCGACAATTTATGGTAAAAGAATCATTGATTTTTTGCGTAAAAAACAAATAGGAGAATCGGTAAGAGATTTAGGATTGGAAGGTCAAAAAGAAAAAACCGGAACACCAACAATGGGTGGAATCATCATTATTTTAGCAACATTAATACCTGTTTTACTATTTGCTAAGCTTACTAATATTTACGTCGTTACGCTTATCATCGCAACACTTTGGATGGGTGCCATTGGTTTTGTTGATGATTATATTAAAATATTTAGAAAAGATAAGGAAGGATTAAAAGGTAGATTTAAAATACTTGGTCAAGTTGGTTTAGGAATTATTGTAGGAAGTTTATTTTATTTTCATCCAAATGTAACCATTAAAGAAAAAGTGGAGCATCCAAAAGCACAAACTGAAATTGTAGCTTCTAAAATGTTTGGTGATGAAATGAAATCTACAAAAACCACCATTCCTTTTATGAAAAACAACACTTTAGATTATGCGTATTTTGTCAAATTTATGGGTGATGATTACAAAAGTTATGCATGGATATTTTTTATACCATTTGTAATTTTAGTTATTACTGCGGTTTCTAACGGAGCCAACTTAACTGATGGAATTGATGGTTTAGCCGCAGGTTCATCTGCAATAATTGTAGCTACTTTAGGAATTTTTGCGTGGGTGTCTGGTAATATCGTTTTTGCTAACTATTTAGATGTAATGTACATCCCTAATTCTGGAGAAATGACCATTTTTATCAGTGCACTTGTGGGTAGTTTAATTGGATTTTTATGGTACAATACATATCCAGCTCAGGTATTTATGGGTGATACTGGTAGTTTAACTATTGGCGGAATCATAGCAGTTTTAGCCATAGCTGTTAGAAAAGAATTATTGATTCCGATTTTAGCAGGAATATTTTTGGTCGAGAATTTATCAGTGATGATTCAAGTAGCATATTTCAAATTTACCAAAAGAAAATATGGTGAAGGAAGAAGGGTTTTTTTGATGTCGCCTTTACATCATCATTATCAAAAAAAAGGATATCATGAAAGTAAAATTGTAACTCGTTTCTTAATTGTCGGAATGATGTTGGCAGTTTTCGCAATAGTTACTTTAAAAATTAGATAGTGAAAAAGTTGGTGGTTTTGGGAGCTGGAGAAAGTGGTGTGGGAACTGCAATTCTTGGTAAAAAACAAGGATATTCAGTTTTTGTATCCGATAAAGGAGCCATTAATGAAAAATATAAAAACGTTCTTTTACATCATCAAATTCCTTTTGAGGAAAATCAACATACAGCATCAGAATTGTTAAATGCTGATGTTGTAATGAAAAGTCCGGGAATACCTGATAAGACAGAAATAGTTCAAAAACTTATCAAAAAAGGTATAAAAGTAATTTCTGAAATTGAGTTTGCTTCATGGTACAGTAATTCAGTTTATGTAGGAATTACAGGTAGTAACGGTAAAACAACCACTACGCTTTTAGTTCATCATATTCTAAAAAAAGGCGGTTTAAATGTTGGTTTAGCTGGGAATATTGGAAAGAGTTTTGCACAACAAGTTGCTGAGCAAAATCATGATGTTTATGCTTTAGAAATTAGTAGTTTTCAGTTAGATGGAATAGAAAAATTTGCACCTCACATTGCAATTTTAACTAATATTTCACCTGATCATTTAGACAGATATGATTATCAATTTGAAAAATATATCGATTCTAAGTTTAGAATTACAATGAACCAAACCGAAAAGGATTTTTTGATTTATGATGCCGATGATGTTGAAATTAATAAATGGTTACAAAAAAATAAAACAAAAGCTCAATTATTGCCATTTTCAATTGAAAAGGAATTAAGTAGAGGAGCTTATTTAAAAAACGATAGAATTTACATTAATATAAATAAAGAAGAATTAATTATGGATACAAGCAAAATCGCCATTCAAGGGAAACACAATATGAAAAATGTTATGGCGTCTGCTATGGCATCGAGCTTATTGAAAATAAGAAAATCAACGATTAGAGAAAGTATGGAAGATTTTGAAGGAGCTGAACATCGCCTTGAAAATGTGCTAAAAGTGAATGGAGTTCAATATATTAATGATTCAAAAGCGACCAATGTAAATGCTACATTTTATGCATTAGAAAGCATGAAGACGCCAACTGTTTGGATTGTTGGTGGGGTTGATAAAGGAAATGATTATCATGAATTAATGCCTTTTGTACGTGAAAAAGTGAAAGCAATTATTTGTTTGGGAGTGGATAATCAAAAAATTATTGACACATTTAGTAATGTGATTGATATAATTATTGAAACTAATAATGCAAAACAAGCAGTTGATGCGGCTTATAAATTTGCTGTAAAAGGTGATACAGTTTTATTGTCTCCTGCATGTGCAAGTTTTGATTTATTTGAAAATTACGAAGATAGAGGACGTCAATTTAAACAAGCAGTAAGAGAATTATAAAAATGCTTCAGTTATTTAAACATATAAAAGGAGATAAAACTATTTGGGCAGTTGTTGCGCTTTTGGCTGTACTTTCATTTATGCCAATATATAGTGCAAGTACTAATTTAATTTATGTGGTTGGGTCAAGTTCATCAACCTTAGGGATTTTAATAAAGCATGCCTTTTTAATGTTATCTGGTTTTATAATTTTAGTAGCAGTTCATAAAATTAATTATAAATATTTTAGTAGTATTTCTGTTATTGCACTGGTTGGAGTAATTTTTCTTTTATTATATACGCTTACTCAAGATACTACTATTGGTGGAGCAACAGCTAAAAGATGGATTGAAATTCCTTTTGTTGGATTGAGTTTTCAAACATCAACTCTAGCAAATGTTATTTTGATGACTTATATAGCTCGATATTTGGCTACTAATAAAGATAAAGAAATCATTTTAAAAGAAAGTGTAGTTAAACTTTGGATTCCTATTATTGTAATATTAGGATTAATTGTGCCTGAAAATTTATCAACATCAGCCCTTATTTTTATAATGGTGATTATGTTGCTTTTTGTTGGTGGCTATCCGTTAAAATATCTTTTTTCGATAGGTGGAATCGCAATTGCTTTATTTGGATTGTTCTTTGTGTTGAATAAAGCGTATCCTGAAATGATGCCTAACAGAATAAATACATGGGTTAATAGAATAGAGAATTTTAGCAATCCCGATGCTGAAGAAGGTTATCAGGTTGAAAAAGCTAAAATTGCTATTGCCACTGGATTAGAGCCAACAGGTCCTGGAAAAAGTATTCAAAAAAACTTTTTACCTCAATCTTCATCAGATTTTATTTTTGCAATAATAATTGAAGAATTTGGAATAATGCTCTGGCTTCCAATTGTGTTATTATATATTTTATTACTGATTAGATTTGTGGTTGTCGCGCAAAAATCACCCACAACTTTTGGAACATTAATGGTTATTGGGGTTGGGTTTCCAATTATTTTTCAGGCAATTTTAAACATGATGGTTGCCGTAAATTTAATTCCGGTAACAGGTCAAAATTTACCATTAATAAGTAGTGGAGGTACTTCAATTTGGATGATAAGTTTAGCCATTGGAATGGTTTTAAGCGTAAGTGCATCTAAAGATAATGATGTAATAAATGAAGAAATTATTGATGTTGAAAATCTAGAAACAGCATGAGTAAGTCGGTAAACATATTGTTAAGTGGTGGTGGTACTGGCGGACATATATATCCTGCAATTGCTATTGCTAATGAATTGAAACACCGAGATAAGAATGTAAATATATTGTTTGTTGGTGCCAATAATAGAATGGAAATGGAGAAAGTACCGCAAGCTGGTTATGATATTAAAGGACTTTGGATTTCAGGGATTCAACGAAAGTTTACTGTTGATAATTTGATGTTTCCATTTAAATTAATTTCTAGTTGTTGGAATGCTTTTAAAATTATTAAGCAATTTAAACCAAATGTTGTTGTTGGAACTGGAGGCTTCGCAAGTGGTCCAACATTGATGGTAGCTAATTGGTTAAAAATTCCAACGTTAATCCAAGAGCAAAATTCATATCCAGGAATTACAAATAAGTTATTATCAAAAAATACTGCAAAAATTTGTGTTGCATATGACGGAATGGAAAAATTTTTCCCATCAGAAAAGATAATTAAAACAGGTAATCCGGTAAGAAATGATTTATTACAAGTTGCAAATTCAAGAGATGAAGCCATTTTATTTTTTAATTTAAATCCGGAAAAGAAAACTTTATTAGTTCTTGGTGGAAGTCTGGGTGCAAGAGCAATTAATACACTCATTGAAAAAAATATAGAATATTTTGTTGCTAAAAATATTCAAGTTATTTGGCAAACAGGTAAACTCTATTTTGATGAGTATAAAAAATTTGATTCAGTAGATGGAATCCAAACGCACGCATTTTTAAATAGAATGAATTTTGCCTATTCATCTGCAGATTTTATAATAAGTAGAGCAGGAGCAAGTTCAATTTC
>JAUYUF010000308.1 GCA_030694835.1 Flavobacteriaceae bacterium
TATAATTATTACCGAAAAAGCTTATTTTAGTTTTGCCGATGAAGGATTGATTTAAAAATTTAATCAATCAATAATTTCTATAAATCAAAGATTTTTATAACCTTTGAAAGGTGTCTTTTTAAAAACTCAAAAAGTTAATTATGCTTTTAATATATACTCATAAAATTACACCTCGCATTTCTTATATTTTTAAGCATATTTTATTTCGTATGTTGAATATTCCTGTTCAATTTACAACTAAAACAGAAGAATTTATTCCGTATAAAGGACCAAAGATTTCCTATGTTGATAAACCAATTTTAGATGAGATATCAATTAAACCTCATTTTTTACTTTTTCAGCAAGGTGTAAGCGATGTTGAAATAAATGTGAGTAATTGGGAGGATGTGCCTTGTTTTTTTCAAACAAATGCTAAAGGGATTATTCCTTATGATATTTTTGCTGCTAGTTTTTATTTAATAAGTAGATATGAAGAATATTTACCACATGTTTTAGACCAACATTTACGTTTTTCGGGGGATAATTGTTTAGCTAAAAAATATCATTTTTTAGAAAAACCAGTTATTGATATTTGGGTATTAAAACTGTTGCAACTTCTTAAAAACAAGTTTCCAAATTTGGTATATCAAGAGCGGAAATTTAATTATTTATCTACGATTGATGTTGATTTAGCAATATCATTTAAGCAAAAAGGAATTATCCGTTTCATTATAGGATTTTTTAAAGACTTCATTAATTTTAATTTAATAAATCTCAAAACTAGAACTTTGGTATTGTTAAATCTTCAAAAAGACCCTTTCGATACCTTCGATCAACTTAGAGAAATACAAGAAAAATATCAAATTAAAACTCATTTTTTCTTTCTTCTAGCTGATTATACGACTTTTGACACGAACAATTCAGTAAATAGTCCAAAGTTTCAATCGTTGATAAAATCGGTGGCTGATTTTGCTCAAGTAGGAATTCATCCTTCTTATTTTACTATGAAGAATTTTGAAAAATTAAAAAAGGAAGTTAAAAGACTTGAAGAAATCATCAATAGACCCGTTAAAATGAGTCGTCAACATTTTCTCCGATTAAAATTGCCAGATACTTATCATCATTTAATTGATTTAGAAATCGCAGAAGATTATACCATGGGTTATTCAAAACATCCAGGTTTTAGAGCAAGTACTTGCACACCATTTTATTTTTTTGATTTAGATTATGAAATTCAAACTCCGTTAAGAATTATACCTTTTGCGGTGATGGATGCAACCTTAAATGAATATATGCATTTAAAACCAGAAGAAGGATTTCAGAAAATTATTCAATTATTAAATGAAGTAAAAAGTGTAAACGGAACTTTTGTGACGTTATTTCACAACGATACTTTAAGTGAAAATAAGCGTTGGAAAGGTTGGAGTTCAATTTATGAGCGTGTTGTTAAGCAATGTGTTGCGGTATGATTTACTATGTAAAACGGCAAAATTTAGATATTGAAAAATACGATACTTGTATAGATAGAGCATTAAATTCTCGTATTTATGCTTATTCTTGGTATTTAGATATCGTGGCCGACCATTGGGACGCGCTGATTTTAAATGATTATGAAGCCGTAATGCCCTTGCCTTGGCGAAGTAAGTATTTTATTAAATATATATATC
>JAUYUF010000242.1 GCA_030694835.1 Flavobacteriaceae bacterium
ATATCCTGAACAAACATTTCAAGATCAGCGAAATTTTCGATCTTCATTTAAAGAGCAATCTAATCGATTATTAATATTAGTCAATAATCACCAATTAAAGGTTAAAAAAGCGCCAGAAATAGGCTGGTTTAAAATTCTTTATCCAGAGTTAAACGAGTTTCTATTACCATTTCCACTAGTTCAAGGATTAAACAGTTCATGGCAATGGTATGAAAAAGGAATTGAAATTCCAGTATTAAAGCAAAAAATACATCCTTTTTATGGCACCTACTTCCCTACCCGATTCGATCACTTAAAACTATTTGATAATTGGCTCAAACAATATCAAGGAGATAAAAAATCAGCCATAGATGTTGGAGTTGGCTGTGGAGTACTTTCTTTTCAACTTTTAAATCATGGATTTGAAGAAGTTTACGGAACAGATTCAAATCCAAATGTAATCATTGGATTAGAAGAAGAGCTATCTAAAAATAAGTTGAATTCAAAAATAGAACTTTTTTATGGTGATTTATTTACTGGCATAACTGAAAAAACAGCATTAATTGTTTTTAATCCACCATGGATTCCCGCCGCTCATAATTTAGAAGGAATTGATAAAGCGATTTATTATGATACGGAACTCTTTCCACGATTTTTTAAGGAAGCCGCGAAATTCCTAAAAGAAGATGGAAAAATTGTTTTGTTGTTTTCAAATTTGGCACAAATTACTAAAGTAAATGAGGTTCATCCAATAAAAGAAGAATTAGTAAAAGGCGGAAGATTTCAAAAAGAATTATTCCTTCAAAAAGAAGTTACTGCTGCATCTCATAAGACCAAAAGGAATCAAAATTGGCGGACTACAGAAATGGTAGAATTATGGGTGTTGAAGTCTAAGAAACAAACTACTTTTTTAAAGACTCCAAATACTGTTCAATAAATGCTTTAATTCCAACCTCAACAGGAGTGCTAGGTTTAAAATTAATATAATCATATAAAGAAGTGACATCGGCATATGTAGTCGATACATCACCAGCTTGCATCGGTTTTAGCACCATCTTTCCTTTTTTACCCAATACTTTTTCAATTGCTTTGATAAAATCTAGTAGGGCAATCGGACTGTTATTTCCGATATTAAATAACTGATAAGTCGCTGTGCTTTTAGAAGTGGTTGGCTTTTTGGGATTGAATTTTGGATTGTTTTTGATGGGTGCTAACGGAATCAAACGTTTGATACTCTCTACAATATCATCGACATAAGTAAAATCACGACTCATATTTCCGAAATTAAACACTTCAAATTCTTGATCTTCAACAATGGCTTTTGTAAAAATATACAATGCCATATCGGGTCTTCCCCATGGACCATAAACCGTAAAGAAACGCAATCCTGTACAAGGAATATTATATAAATGCGCATACGAATGCGCCATCATTTCATTGGCTTTTTTACTGGCAGCATACATAGCCAAGGGATGATCGGTACAATTATCTTCCTGAAACGGAATATCTTCACTGAGTCCATACACTGAACTGGAAGAAGCATAAATTAAATGTTTTACAGGATAGGCTCTACAAGCTTCTAAAATGTTTAAAAAACCCGTTATATTGCTATCGATATACGCCTGCGGATTTTGAAGTGAATACCGAACTCCGGCTTGTGCCGCTAAATTAATGACATAATCAAATCGATATTCAGCAAATAATTGATGGATGTTTTTAGCATCGGTTAAATCGAGTTTGATAAAGGTAATTTGTCCTTTTAACTTATCATTATAAGTAATTTGAGTAGTATCAATTTCCAATTCCTGCAAACGTGCTAATTTCAAATTAGGATCGTAATAATCATTGATATTGTCAATTCCAACCACTTCAAAACCTTCTTTGGCAAGTAATCGCGCTAGATGAAATCCGATAAATCCGGCTGCACCGGTCACTAAAACTTTATCCATTATTTAATTAGGTATTAGGTAATAGGTAATATTTCTCAATTCTAAATTCTCAAATCTTATATGCGTACCCCGAGCGGAGTCGAGGGGCAATACTAAAATCTACAATCTCGAATCTGAAGCTGCTTTTGGTAAAATCGCTTTTACATCAAAAATCACTTTATTTTCGTTGGTAATTGCTTTTAAATCAATCGATTTAAATTGTTGATGTGCCACAGCATAAACTACCGCATCGTATTTTTTATGGTTAGATTCCAATGTTTTTATCAAATGGATTCCATATTCATCGGCCACTTCTTCTTCGGATGCCCAAGGATCATAAACATCCACATCGATATAATAGGTTTGAAATTCTTCGATAATATCAATCACTCTAGAGTTTCTGATATCCGGACAGTTTTCTTTAAAAGTAATTCCCAACACCAAAACGTTGGCATTTTTAATAGGAATATCTTTTTGAACCATTAATTTCACCGTTTCGGTGGCTACAAAAGATCCCATACTGTCATTGAGTCGTCTTCCCGACAAAATAATTTCAGGGTTATAACCCAAACTGATGGCTTTTTGTGCCAAATAATACGGATCAACACTGATGCAATGTCCGCCCACCAAGCCGGGATTAAAAGGAATAAAATTCCATTTGGTAGCTGCTGCATCCAATACTTCGCGGGTATCAATTTGCATCAATCTAAATATTTTTGACAGTTCATTAACAAAGGCAATATTGATATCGCGTTGCGAATTTTCAATCACTTTTGCGGCTTCTGCCACTTTTATCGATGGTGCCAAATAGGTTCCTGCAGTAATAACCGTTTTGTAAACTTCATCAATTTTCTGTGCAATTTCGGGCGTTGAACCTGATGTTATTTTTAATATTTTGGTAACTGTATGTACTTTATCGCCAGGATTGATGCGCTCCGGCGAATAGCCCACAAAAAAATCTTCGTTGTAAATCAACTTAGAATTTTCGGCTAAAATCGGTACACAATCATCTTCGGTAGCACCGGGATAAACGGTTGATTCATACACCACTATATCGCCTTTTTTTAATATACTTCCGATGGTTTTACTCGCCTTAAACAGTGGCGTTAAATCGGGGTGATTGTTTTTATCAACCGGAGTCGGAACTGTTACAATAAAAAAATTAACTTGTTTGACGAGGTCAACTTCATCAGTTACCCACAATCCGGTAGAAGCTGTATCAAAATCATCAAAACTGGTCTGAATTACTGATTGTAAATGAGTTGTATCAACCTCTAAAGTACTGTCCTTACCTTGATTCAGTTCTTGTACTCGGTCTTTTTTAATATCAAAACCGATTACTTTATACTTTTTGGCAAACTCAACTGCCAGCGGTAAACCCACATAACCCAGTCCGATAATGCCTACTTTTATATGTTCCATGAAATTTTTATCCAATTTGATTCAATATTCAAATATACAAACTTGAAAAGATTTCAAGCCACTTTTACGTTATTCAAATATTACTTTTTACCTTTGGATTTTAAAATTGAAAATTCATGAACAAGCCATTGATAGAATGCGTACCGAATATAAGTGAAGGTCGTGACCTCAATAAAATAAACGCCATTGTAAGTGTAGTTGAAACTGTTGAAGGGGTTACATTACTCGATGTTGATCCCGGAAAAGCAACGAATAGAACGGTTATTACTTTTGTCGGCGAACCCGAACAAGTGATTGAGGCTGCTTTTAGATTGATTAAAAAAGCCGCTGAACTGATTGATATGAGCAAACATAGTGGTGAACATCCTCGTTTTGGAGCCACTGATGTTTGTCCGTTAGTGCCTATTTCAGGAATTTCGATGGAAGAAACTGCTGTTTTTGCGCGCCAATTAGGTGAGCGTGTTGGAAAAGAATTAGGTATTCCCGGTTATTTTTATGAGAATGCAGCTACTTCCGAAAATCGTAGAAACCTTGCCAATTGCAGAGCGGGAGAATATGAAGGATTGAAAGAAAAACTGTCAAATCCGGAGTGGAAACCAGATTTTGGTCCTGCTGAATTCAATTCAGCTGTAGCTAAAACAGGTGCATTGGCTATTTCAGCACGCGACTTTTTAGTAGCTTATAATGTCAACCTCAACTCTACCTCTACCCGTAGAGCTAATGCTATCGCCTTTGATATTCGTGAAGCAGGAAGAACATTAATAGAAAATGGTAAAAATGTGTTGGATGAAAATGGAGAACCTAAACGCATATCTGGAAAATTGAAAGCTGTTAAAGGAATTGGATGGTATATTGAAGAATATGGAATTGCCCAAATTTCCTATAACTTAACCAATATCAGCGTCACCTCTATGCATGTTGCTTTTGATGAAACAGTTAAAGCAGCTCAAGAACGCGGTTTAAGAGTAACGGGTTCTGAATTGATTGGTTTGATACCCTTGCAAGCGATGTTAGATGCAGGTGATTATTTCTTACAAAAACAAGAACGTTCTTTGGGAATTGATGATGCAGAGAAGATTAAAATAGCGGTAAAATCATTAGGATTAGATGAATTAAAACATTTTAATCCGCAAGAACGCATTATTGAGTATGTGATGGCTAAAGATGCTCCAAAACAATTGGTAGATTTAAGTATTACTGATTTTGCTAATGAAACTGCTAGTGAATCTATGGCTCCGGGAGGTGGCTCTATTGCTGCAACTGTTGGTGCTTTGGGTGTTTCTTTAGGAACTATGGTAGCTAATTTATCGGCTCATAAAGCAGGCTGGGATAGCAGATGGGAAGAATTCTCAAAATGGGCGGTAAAAGGACAGGCTTACAAAAAGAAATTATTGTTTTTAGTTGATGAAGACACCAACTCTTTTAATAAAATTATGGAAGCTTTTCGGCTTCCAAAAAACACTTCCGAAGAAAAAGCTATCAGATCACAAGCCGTAGAAAAAGCGACTCAATATGCCACTGAAATTCCATTTCAGGTTATGGAAACTGCTTATCAATCCATGGAAGTGATGAAAGCGATGATGGAAACGGGTTTACAAACTTCTTTATCTGATGCTGGTGTTGGAGCATTATGTGCCAGAACGGCCGTTTTAGGTGCTTATTTTAATGTACGCATCAATGCAAAGGATATTAAGGATAAAAATTTCACAACGACTATTTTAGCTAAAGCTGAAATGATTTATCTAAATACCTTAGCTTTAGAAAAA
>JAUYUF010000320.1 GCA_030694835.1 Flavobacteriaceae bacterium
AAAATATCTACTCCTTTGTTAAGAATATCACTTTGCTGGTCTATAGAAGTACCGCCATATACAACAGTGGTTCTTAAATTAGTATAAGTACTATAGGTTTTAAAGCTTTCTTCAATTTGTAAAGCCAATTCGCGAGTAGGACTTACCACCAATGCTCTTATTTTTTTTCCTTTCTTAGGTGCGTCTTGCTTATCGTAAAGCAATTGCAAAATGGGCAAAGCATAAGCTGCTGTTTTCCCCGTTCCTGTTTGTGCAGAAGCAATTACATCCTTTTTATCCAATACCAATGGAATTGTTTTTACCTGAATTGGCGTTGGAGTTTCGTAATTTTTATCAGCGATGGCTCTTAATAAAGGTTTGTTTAACTGTAAGTCTTTAAATTGTACTGACATTTTAAATAAATATTTTTGCAAAGATAAAGTAAAATAAATAGTTAAATTTTAATGATTTTAAAGCGTATTCTATAATTATCTATTCATACTTTTTAAATGATGTTTAACAAAAAACAAGTTTCACTATAAAATACGAACTAAATAACTCAAAATCAACTTAATAAAAATACTAGCCTGCTAATGATATTTATGTAAAAAACCAAAGATAGAATTGTGTTTTTACTATTAATAAGTAGCTAATTTTAAACTTTTTACAAGAATACTCGCTATTGCTTTAAAATCCTATACTACAATAACTCTTTTCAATTTTAATTAATAAATTTGCACCCAAATTAGCTTAAAATCTAATTCATTATTATTACACTATAACTTTAACAATTTTACATAAAATATGTTCAAAATAATCGAAAAAGAATTTCTTTCAGAAAATGTTGCAAGATTGGTTATTGAAGCGCCATATATTGCCAAAAGTAGAAAGGCTGGTCATTTTATCATTTTAAGAATTGATGAAAATGGCGAAAGAATACCTCTTACCATTTCTGATGCAAATATTGAAAATGGCACAATAACATTAATTGTACAAAGAGTTGGAGTTTCATCACATAAACTATGCTCAATGAATGCCGGTGATAGCATATTAGACGTTGTCGGACCGCTGGGAACGGCTACTCATATTGCTAATGTTGGAACAGTATTATGCGCTGGTGGTGGTGTTGGAGTTGCTCCTTTATTTCCTATCGTTCAAGCCATGAAATTAGCTGGTAATAGAGTTATTACTGTTATTGCTGCTAGAAATAAAGATCTGGTAATTCTTGAAGATCAAATGAGAGCATATTCTGATGAATTGATCATTATGACTGATGATGGTTCAAAAGGAAAAAAAGGTTTGGTAACTCTTGGCATGGAAGAAGTAATTCTTCGAGAAAAAATAAATGAAGCTATTGTTATTGGTCCTGCTATCATGATGAAATTTGCTGCTTTAACCACTAAAAAATACGACATTCCAACACAAGCAAGTTTAAATACGATCATGGTTGATGGTACAGGAATGTGTGGAGCTTGTAGAGTAACTGTAGGTGGAAAAACGGAATTTGTATGTGTTAACGGTCCTGAATTTGATGCTCATAAAGTTAATTTTGATGAAATGCTTAATAGGTTAAATGCATACAAAGCGAAAGAATCAAAATGCTACAGAGAATATCTAGAGACATCAGAAGCAGTTTTAAATTAGTCATAATAGTCAAAATTTTACCCTATTAAAATATTCGTACAATGGAATCAGAATTAAACGAAGAATATTATAAAAACGAACGTAAGGCCGATTGGCGCGATAAGTTACGTAAAGAAATGAAAAGTAAGGATCGTACCAATATTCCTAAAATTCACATGATTGAGGAAGATCCTCTGGTAAGAAATAAAAGTAATATTGAAGTAAATAAAGGATTAACCCTAGCGTTGGCTTTACAAGAGTCACGTCGTTGTCTCGATTGCGTTGCTCCAACTTGTATTGTTGGCTGCCCTGTTGGAACTAACATTCCAAAATTTATAAAGTATTTAGAAGCTGGTGATATTCTTGGTGCAGCAAAAGTTTTAAAAGAAAACAACTCTTTACCTGCAATTTGCGGAAGAGTTTGTCCGCAAGAAATACAATGCGAAGCACAATGTGTCTATGTTAAAAAATTAAGTGGAGAAGGTGCTGCAATTGGTCACCTTGAAAGATTTGTTGCTGATTATGACCGCGAACATGGCGATAATTCTATACCAGCAATAGCTGAACCAAACGGAATTAAGATTGGTGTTGTTGGCTCAGGTCCTGCTGGATTAACCGTTGCTGGTGAGTTAGCAAAATTTGGTTATGATGTTACCGTTTTTGAAGCATTACACGATCTTGGTGGTGTATTAAAATATGGTATTCCAGAATTTCGTCTTCCAAATTCAATTGTTGATTTTGAAATCAATACCATCAAACAAATGGGAGTTAAATTTGTTACTAATTTCATTGTTGGAAAAACAGCCACTTTTGATGATTTGAAAAGCGAAGGATTTGTTGCTTTCTTTATTGCCAGTGGTGCTGGATTACCAAATTTCATGAATATTCCAGGTGAGAATTTTAATGGAGTTGTAAGTGCCAATGAGTTTTTGACTCGCGTTAATTTAATGGGTGGAGGCAAAACACAATTTGACACACCTGTTCATGCAGGTAAAAATGTAGTAATTGTTGGTGGTGGAAATACCGCCATGGATTCTGTTAGAACTGCAAAACGCATGGGCGCTGAAAGAGCCATAATTGTTTACAGACGTTCTCAAGAAGAAATGCCAGCACGAGCTGAAGAAATAAAACATGCCATTGAAGAAGAAATAGAATTTATCAACTTAACAACTCCAATTGAATATTTTGCTGATGAAAATGGCAATCTAAATAAGATGAGAGTTCAAAAAATGGGATTAGGAGAACCAGACGCTTCTGGTAGAAGACGTCCTATACCTATTGAAGGCTCTGAATATGATATAGATGTTGATAGTGTAGTTATTGCAGTTGGTGTTTCTCCAAACCCAATTATTCAACAAAGTATGCCAGAATTGGAAGTGACTAAATGGAATACCATTAAAGTTGATGAAAATATGATGACTTCAATTCCTGGACTATTTGCGGGAGGAGATATTGTTAGAGGTGGTGCTACCGTTATTTTAGCAATGGGAGACGGAAGAAAAGCAGCAAGTGGAATTCACGCTTATGCACAAAAACTTGTTTTAGCAGAATCTGTTTAACGAGTTAGATTCTTTTTAAAAAAACCTAAAACCCAGTTAATAAATTAACTGGGTTTTGTTATAAAGAGCAGTTGGTATTAATACGCTAACGATGCCTCCTGTTTTGGAGAAAAATCAATATTAACAGCAACCTTAAGTTGTTGTATACAGGAGGTAAATACTGCTGCATAATCACCCACTAAGGTTCCTTTATTTTTTTAATTAATTATAAAGATTTTAAATATGGAGTCTTTGTTTTTAAAAATAATTAATTACAAAATAAGATGTAATTATTTTATTGTGCATGCATAATACTTTTGTACATTTATATTTAAACTAACTTAAACTACTTAAAACAAATTGAAATGATACTTTTTAATCCAAATAAACATGAACGATTTTATCCCGATGAGGAATCGAGAGAAATCATGCTAAAAACAATTCAATTTTTTGAAAATAAAGGTTTAAAAAGCCTTAAAAAAGATGACCATGATAGAATTTGGTATCGTGAGTTTTTAGATTTTATAGCTGAAGAGAAAATCTTTTACAAACTCTTAACTCCATCAAAAGAAAGCAACGGAAAAACACGTTGGGATATGTGGAGAATTCAACAATTTAATGAAATTCTTGGATTTTACGGACTTCCTTATTGGTACACATGGCAAGTAACAATTCTAGGCTTAGGACCTATTTGGATGTCCAACAACAAAGTAGCTAAAGAAAAAGCTGTTAAATCACTTGAAAAAGGTGCCATTTTTGCTTTTGGTTTATCAGAAAAGGAACACGGTGCTGATGTATATTCAACCAGTATGAAATTAACACCTCAAGAAGATGGAACCTATCTTGCTAATGGCTCCAAATACTACATTGGAAATGCTAACGAAGCTGAAATGGTTTCTACGTTTGGTAAAATTGAAGGAACTGATGAATATGTGTTTTTTATAGCGAATTGCAAACACCCAAATTATGAATTAGTGAAAAATACGGTTAACAGCCAGAATTATGTAGGTGAATACAAACTAAAAGATTATCCAATTTCAGATACTGATATTCTAGAACGCGGACCAAAAGCTTGGGATAATGCTTTAAACACCGTAAATGTTGGTAAATACAATCTAGGTTGGGCATCTATCGGAATTTCTACTCATGCTTTTTATGAAGCGATTAATCACGCATCGAATCGTAATTTATACGGCATGTTTGTGACTGATTTTCCTCATGTAAAACGAATGTTTGTAGATGCCTATGCTAGATTGGTAGCAATGAAATTGTACGCTGGTCGAACAGCAGATTATATGCGTTCTGCATCACTAGAAGATCGTCGATACTTATTGTTTGATCCGATTATGAAAATGAAAGTAACCACTCAAGGTGAAGAAGTGATTAATTTACTTTGGGATGTAATCGCTGCTAAGGGATTTGAAAAAGACACTTTCTTTGAAATGGCAGCTCGTGATATTCGCGCCTTACCAAAACTAGAAGGAACTGTTCATGTAAATATTGCGTTAATCATTAAATTCATGCAAAATTATTTATTCAATCCAACAAATTATGATGAAATTCCTCAACGCAACGATGCGAGTGATGATGAATTTCTATTCCATCAGGGACCAACTAGAAAACTAGCAGAAATCCAATTCCACGATTACAATAAAGCATTTAACCTTTATGATTTACCTAATTTAACTATTTTTAAAGAGCAAATTAAAACCTTTAAAGAATCGCTTGTGATGGCACCAGCTAGCAAAGAGCAAATGAAAGATATTGACGTTATGCTCACTATTGGTGAAATGTTTACACTAGTTCCTTATGCGCAATTACTATTAGAAAACGCCAAAATTTACGGAATTGATGAACTTGTTTTAGATCAAATTTTTGATTTTATTGTTCGGGATTTCTCAAAATTTGCCCTTGAATTACACAATAAACCAAGTAGTACTGATAAGCAAATGGAGTATTGCCGTAAATTAATACGCAAACCAAATGTTGATAATATACGATATGAAACGGTTTGGAAGAAATATGTTTACGCACTCAATGGAGCATATACAATGAATGATTAAAATATGATTATTAGATTTTCATAATCTCTGAGAGAACAAAGAGGTCGTTTAAAAGTAAATTTTAAAGACCTCTTCAATTTTACTACACTATGTTTCTGCTTACTACTAAAATTATTTATTTATAAAAGTATTGGTTAATCTTAAAATCAGATTAATACACATTAATCAGAGTATCAATTTGATAATAAATCGTAAATTGTATTGAACTTTTTATCTAAGTTGATATTAATACGTATTGACCAACAGAACTGATTTATCTACAATCTATTAACTATAAAGTTGCTATTGCTATTTTTAATCTATCATCCAACATGATTAAATAAAAAGTACACATGAAAGGATTAAGTACATCAGAAGTAGCAACAAGATTAACATTAAATGGCTTTAATGAACTTCCATCGGCAAAACCAAAAAACATCTGGAGAATTGCAAAAGAAGTCATAAAAGAACCAATGTTTCTTTTGTTGATAAGTTGCGGATCACTTTATATCACATTAGGAGATTATAAAGAAGGTATTATTCTCTTGTTATCCATTTTAATAATCATCTTTATTACATTCTTTCAATATCAGAAAACCGAAAAATCATTAGAGGCGCTTAAAAAATTATCATCACCAAGAGCCTTAGTAATTCGCGATGGAATTGAAACACGTATTCCCGGACGTGAAGTTGTATTAGATGACCTCATTATTTTAAATGAAGGAGACCGAATTGCTGCAGATGCGGTTATACTAGAATCCATAAATCTTACAGTTGATGAGTCTTTACTTACCGGAGAATCTTTAGCTGTAACTAAAGATTATTCAAAAGATAAAACTGATATTAATGGATTGGTATTTAGCGGAACACTAGTAATACATGGTAAAGGATTGGCAAAAGTTATTGCTACTGGAATTAATACTCAATTTGGGAAAATAGGAACCTCTCTTCATAAAATTGAAGAAAATGAATCGCGCTTACAAAAAGAAATGAAAATACTGATTAGAAATTTATTAATCGCTAGTATTTTTATTAGCGCACTAGTAGTTGTTGCTTTTTATTTATCAAGAGGTCATTTTCTACAATCATTATTAAATGGTTTAGCAGCTTCTATTGCCATTTTACCTGAAGAATTTCCTGTAGTTCTTACTGTATTTCTTGCAATTGGAGCATGGAGACTTTCTAAAATCAATGTTTTAACAAGAAAGCCATCGGCTATTGAATCTCTAGGTTCTGCAACCGTTTTATGTAGTGATAAAACGGGAACAATAACTCAAAATAAAATGGAAATTGTTTCATTGTACAATGGTAATCAACTATTTAAAAAGAAAGACTTTAATCAAAATAAAACTTTAATAAGGGATGTTTTAATTCCTGCATATTTAGCTTCCCAAAAACAACCAACTGACTCTATGGAAAAAGCTATTCTCAAGAGTTTTCAACAGTTAAAAATAGATACAGATTCTAATTATAAGTTTATCAAAGAATATCCTTTAAGTAATAATTTATTTGCCATGACAAGAATCATGGAGAAAATTTCTGACAGAGCAATCATTGTTTCAACTAAAGGAGCTCCTGAAACCATTTTTGCTTTATGTAAAATGACAAAGCAAGAAACATCAAAACATTTAACTATTGTACAACAAATGGCAGAACAAGGTTATCGAGTTATTGGTGTTGCTACTTCAACTCTTCACAATAATATATTCCCTGAAAATCAACAAGATTTTGATTTTAATTTTGTTGGTTTAATTGGATTTGAAGATCCTATTAGACCAGAAGTACCAAAAGCTATACAAGAATGTAAAGAAGCTGGTATTAAAGTAATCATCATTACAGGAGATTATGCTATTACAGCCAAAAGTATTGCAAAACAAATTGGTTTAACTGGTGATGAAAAAATTATTACGGGTGACGAATTAGACAAAATGAGTGACGAGGAACTAAGCGTAAGAATTAAAAACACCGTTATTTTTGCTCGTGCAGTTCCAGATCATAAACTAAGAATAGTTCAGGCTTTAAAAGCGAACAATGAAATTGTAGCTATGACAGGTGATGGTGTAAATGATGCACCATCTTTAAAAGCTTCACATATTGGTATTGCTATGGGAAATAAAGGTACAGATGTGGCAAGAGAAGCATCATCACTTGTATTATTGGATGATAATTTTGCCTCTATTGTAGCAGCTATTAGATCTGGAAGAAGAATATTTGATAATTTACAAAAAGCAATGTCATATATTATGGCAATTCATATTCCCATTATTGGTCTAACACTTTTACCGGCATTTATTCCTTCACTTCCTATTTTATTAATGCCATTACATATTGTATTTATGGAATTAATTATTGACCCATCTTGTTCTATCGCATTTGAATATGAACAAGAAGAAAAAGGAATTATGAAACGTGCTCCAAGAGATCCTAACGAACAATTTTTTGGAGGAAAAAAAATACTTTACAGTGTTTTTCAAGGTTTACTTCTATTAATAATGGTAGCAGTAGTTTACTTTATTACAATTGATGAAGGTCATAGTGATGGTGAGGTTAGAGCGATTACTTTTTCATCATTAATAATCGGCAATATTTTTTTAATTCTCAATAATTTATCAAATACCAGAAGTCTTTATTCAACCATTATGGAAAAAAATATTGCTGTAATTATTATTCTTTCCTCTTCTTTTTTGATGCTACTTTTGATTATTTCAATACCTTATTTGCAACAAATTTTTAAATTTGAATTTCCTGAATATCAACACTTCTTAACTTCAATTATAGGTGCATTTATATTGCTTATCATTTTGGAAATTTTTAAATTTATAAAAAATAAAATTTCAATCGAGTAATTATTATCGATTAAAAACATCTAGCTTCTTTACGCTTGTGATTAATTCCAAAAACAATTACAACAGTTTGAAGCTGAAAATATCTCCTGTCTTTTTTTGTGCCATAATAGCAATTGACTTTTCTGATAATTGAAAAACACGAGGATATCCACCAGTAGTTGGAGCATCTTTCATTAATATAATTAATTGACCCGAAGGAGTTAGTTGAACGGTTCCCGGAATTACTGGACTTGTAATGATGGATTTATTATGAGTTACTTTAACCTCTTCCAATCGATAACCCATTCTATTAATTTTATTTGAAATTGAGTTCATTTCAGAAAGTAATTTCTCTTGTTCATACGAAGTAAATAATTCGAACTCAGGACCTTTAAAAACCTCAATTGTTGTAGTTTCAAAAAATTGATTTTTAGGGTTTATTGTTGGATAATTTAAATTACTAGAAGTTTTCTCTTCATCGTATTCAATTATATCACTTTTTTGTAAAAATCCTTTTGAAGTTATTCCATCATAAAACGATCTACTTTTTAAAATATATGCTGATTTAAAACCTCCTTTTACTCCTAAATAACAACGTAATCCTTTAGTTAATTTTCCAAAAGTTAGTATATCACCGCTCTTGATTTGATACAATTTATAATTTATAATATCCTTATTATTAAGTTTAGGAGTCATTTCTGCACCTGTAATAATAATAGTTGTTGAGTGGGTAAATTCTAATGAAGGCCCAAACATGGTGATCTCTAATACAGCATCATTTTTATCATTATTTAATAAAGCATTAGCAAAACCTGCAGAAATACTATCCATTGCTCCACTTACTGGAACTCCAATATTTCTATACCCAAATCTACCAAGATCTTGAACAGAAGTATGTATACCAGGTTGCAATACTTTAATCATTATTTTTTACCTTTTTTTAATTCATACATTTCTGCTGAGTAATCAAGTTTTATAAAATCAAATTCATCTTTAGAAATGGACTTAAATTTAATTTCATCTCCAGGCTTAATCAAACATGGATTATCTTTTTTAATGTCAAACATAGAAATCGGTGTTTTTCCAATAATTTGCCAGCCACCTGGAGAAGTTTGTGGGTAAATTCCAGTTTGATTTCCACCAATTGCAACTGCGCCTTTGGGAACTTCTAAACGAGGAGTATCTCTTCTTGGATGATGTAATTTTTCTGATAATCCTCCTAAATATAAAAAACCAGGTAAAAACCCAATGCCATAAACGGTATAAATAGCATTACTGTGAATGAAGATTATATCTGCAATACTTAACTTTTTTTCAACAGACAAAAATGGCAAATCAATTCCAAATTCAATGTCATAACACACTGGAATTTCCCAAATAGTTTTAGTTTTTTCAAATATATCAACTCCAGAATAGCTTTCTTCATATATCAACTGTAATTCATTTTTAAAATCAATAAATTTTATTTCACTTGATTTATATATGATTAACAATGAACTATATATAAAGTTTAGTTCTATAATTTTTTTCCATTTTTTAGCTTCAATCTTTGATGTGAACAAACGAATATCATTCAATATCTCTTTTGAGATTTGTTGAGGCCATTCAACTAAAATAGCGGATTCTCCTAGTGGCTTGTACGTCAATTGAAATGTTTTCAAAATCTAATTCATAAATTTTTGATGAAGATTTCTAACGATTTCTACAGCATTTTTAGTATCGGAATGTACACAAAAAGTAGTTGCTTTTATAACAATTTTCTTACCTGTAATTGAAGTTACAAATCCATTGTTCAATATCTCAAAAACGTGTTTTATAATAACATCAATGTTGGAAATAACAGCATCTTTTTTATCACGAGAAACCAAACTCAAATCATCATTATAATTTCTATCAGCAAAAGCTTCATAAATAATATTGAACCCTTCTTGTAAAGCACATTTTTCAATCTCAGAATTAAAAGGAACAAATAATTTCAGTTCCTTTTTATAAGGTAAAATGATGTTTAGAAATTGCATTGACAACTCTTTGTTTTTAACTAAATCATTGTAAAGTGCACCGTGTGGTTTTATGTGATATAACTTTGACCCTTTATCTTCAACAATTTTTTTTAAAGAATTAATCTGGTTTTGAATGGATGTTTTTAAATCACTAAATTCAAGATTCATTGATTTTCTCCCAAAATTTTCTCTATCGGGATAGGAAGGATGAGCTCCAATTTTAACCTGATGTTTAATGGCTATTTCAGCTACAAAATTCATTGATTTATCGTCGCCAGCATGACCTCCACAAGCAATATTACAAGATTGAATATAAGGAATTAATTGAGGTTCATTATTT
>JAUYUF010000012.1 GCA_030694835.1 Flavobacteriaceae bacterium
AAAGTATTTTTAGTTTTAATAAGTTTATTTGGTGTACAATTTTTGTATTCTCAAAATGATTATAGCCATAGCTGGGAGGATTTTTATTCGTATAACAACGTCAAAGACTTTATTAAAGTAAACCAGAAATTATATGCATTATGTGATAATGCTGTTTTTATTTACGATACCAACTCAAAAGAAATATCAAAGCTTTCATCAGTAAATGGGTTATCAGGCAGTACAACATCAGCAATTTATTATAGCCCAATTTTTAAAAAATTAATAATTGGTTATGATAATGGAGGTCTTGATATTGTTGATGAAAACAATAAAATATCAATTGCTAACAATATCATTAATTTTAGTTTGGCAGCTGATAAGAGAATCAATCACATTACTGAATTACAAGGGAAACTTTATATAAGCACCTCATTTGCTATCGTAATTTTTGATTTACAGAAATTAGAATTTGGCGAAACTTTATTTATTGCAAACAACTCTGCAATGACAAAAGTAAATCAGATAGAAATATTTCAAAACATAATTTATGCTGCAACAGAAAATGGAATTTATAAAGCGGCTGTTAACAATCCGAATTTAATAGATTTTAACCAATGGATCAGATTTGGTGTTGGAAACTACGTCTCTATTAAAAAATTTAATAATGAATTATATACTGCGAATAGCAATATTTTATCTAAAATAATGCTTAATAATACTTTAATTTCTTCTAAGGTATTATCTTCAAACATAAAGAAATTAGAAGCTAATGAAACTTATTTAACAGCTTCCACACAAAGACAGGCATTTGTTTATGATTTAGGTTTAAATGAAATAGCTACTCCTTTTGCTGATATTAATTTTTATTTTGATTTAAATATAGCTTCTGTTTCCGACAACAAAATTTATTTAGGCACAAAAGAGTTTGGAGTTTTAGAATCTCAGGTTCAAAATCCTCAAAGTTTTAATGAAATTCACCCAGACGGGCCAAACTCTAATCAACCTTTTTCTATAACAGCTCAAAATAATCATCTTTATGTAGTTTATGGAGGATATGATGGCGCCTACACCCCACTTTTGAGTAGATTTGGATTTAGTCATTTTAATGGTATATCATGGAAAAATATCCCTTATAACCAAGCATTTCCTGCAAGTAATTTGGTAAATGTTACTCTTAATCCAAATGATGAAAATAAAGCTTTTTTAAGTTCTTGGCACGATGGAATGTTAGTAGTAGAAAACGATGTTGTAAAAAAGCAATGGAATCATTTAAATAGCGGATTAGAAAAATTAGATTTTCCGGCAGATCCAAATTATATAAGTATCCGAATAAACGGTTCTGCTTTTGATAAACAAGGAAATTTATGGATTGCAAATGCTTGGGTTGATAAACGATTGAAGAAATATAGTTCTAGCGGCACTTGGAGTAGTTTTGATTTAAGTTCTCTAATGCAAAATCCAGCATTAGGTTTAAATGAATTAGTAATTGATAAAAATAATACCATTTGGATAGGGACGCGTAGAAATGGTGTTCTTGCTTTTAATGAAAATGGCAATAAGAAAAAATCACTTACAACTGAGCAAACTAAAGGAACACTTCCCGATTTAAATGTGCGAACTGTAGTTGCTGATAACAATAACCGTATTTGGCTTGGAACTCAAAAAGGATTAGTTGTTTATAACAATGCCTCTGGAATATTTGATGCTTCAATTTATGATGCAGAACCAATTATTATTGACGATGAAGGTATACCTAAAAGATTATTAGGAGAACAGACCATTAATTCAATTTCAATCGACGGTGCTGACAATAAATGGTTTGGAACTGATAATGGTGGCGTTATAAAAACAAATCCAAATGGAAAGAAAACCCTTGAAATATTTAATAAAGACAACTCTCCTTTACCATCAAATAGAATACTTAAGATAAAAGTAGATAAGATTACTGGAAAGGTATATTTTGCGACAGATAAGGGGATTGTAGCTTATAAAAGTGGTGTTGTCCCATTTGGAGAATCTTTAACAGAAGTATATGCTTTTCCAAATCCGGTTTTAAAAAGCCATGAATTTGTTACAATTGATGGTAGAAACGGAGCCCATATCCCTAAAGGAACTAATGTTAAAATTATTGATGCTGCAGGAAATTTGGTTTATGAAACCAATGTAGTTGAAGGCCAGGAATTAAGTGGAGGAAAAATCGTTTGGAATAAAACTAATTTAAATGGAAAAAAAGTTGCTTCAGGGGTTTATATAGTTTTGCTTTATAATGAAGATACTTCAGAAACCTCATCAGTGAAAATTGCAATTATCAATTAAATGATCGTATCAACCAAAGCAGTCGTTATTCATACTATAAAATATGGTGATACAAGTTTAATTGTAAAACTTTATACCCAAACAGATGGAATAAAATCATATTTAATCAAAGGTGCTTTTAGTTCTAAAAGTAAGTTTAAGGTGGCTTATTTTCAACCATTAACATTATTAGATATTGAAGCAAGTCATAATAATAAAGGAACTTTAAATTCATTAAAAGAAGTACGAGTTCATTATCATTATCAAACAATTCCAACCAATATTGTCAAACAAACAATTCTGATGTTTTTGGCTGAAGTGCTCAATTCAGCATTGATTGAAGAGGGAAATCACGAAACATTATTTGATTATCTAAACTCTGCTTTAACATGGTTGGATACTCATGATAAAACCTCTAACTTCCATTTATTATTTCTTTTAAACCTTTCAAAATATTTAGGATTTTACCCTGAAACAAAAATGAATGAAGCCAGTTATTTTGATTTAACCGAAGGTAAATTTTCAAACAATTTATCTGTTGGAGAAGTTATAAATAATGAAGATTTAAAACTTTTTAAAAGTTTATTAGGCACAAATTTTGATAGTATTGAGCAGTTGAAACTAAATAGCCAAATAAGACAACAGTTATTAACTGTTTTGATTCATTATTACGAATTACATATAAGTGGATTTAAAAAACCAAAATCATTACCCATATTAAAATCGATTTTTGAATAGTATATGAAAAGAATTTTATTTTTACTCCTGATCATCTTCGCCTTTAAAGGCCAATCTCAAACTGTTAAGATTATAGATTTTGATACTGAAATACCTATTGAAAATGTTACAATTTATAATGAGACTAAAATTATTATAAACCACACCAATAAAGAAGGAAAAGCAAATCTTTCTGAATATCAAGAATCAGATATATTATCTTTTAATCATATCGGATATGTAGAAATTGAAGTGCTAAAAAAAGATTTAAAATCGATTAACTATATTGTTAAACTTCATAAAAAATCATTACAATTAGATGAAGTTGTTCTTTCAGTTTCACGTGATGTTGAAAAAAAGACAAGAATTGCAGAACAAGTTTCGGTTATTACTTCAGCTGAAATTGTTCAAAAATCTCCACAAACTAGTGCTGATTTGTTAGCCACAATCTCTGGAGTTCGAGTACAAAAAACACAGTTGGGAGGAGGAAGTCCCGTAATTAGAGGGATGGAAGCTAACCGCGTTCTTCTAGTTGTAGATGGAATTAGAATGAATAATGCTATTTACAGAACTGGTCATCTTCAAAATTCAATTACAGTTTCGCCAACAGTACTGGAACGAACAGAAATTATTTACGGACCATCCTCAGTAATTTATGGATCAGATGCTTTAGGAGGTGTAATTAATTACTTCACCAAAACACCAGAAATCAATAAAGAAAATAAAATAAACGCCACTTATTTATCACGTTACAGTTCAGTAAATGATGAAAATACAAATTATTTTGATTTAGAGTTAAGTTTTAATAAATGGGCTTCATTAACCGCAGTTTCTTATTCTGATTTTGGTGATTTAACAATGGGTAAAAAAAGAAATCACGGATTTAAAGATTGGGGTAAAGTATTTTTATATTCTGATAACACCAACACTTATTACAACTCAAATGGTGTAACGAATCCTGACGCTAATACTCAAAAAAATACGGGATACAACCAATTAGACATTCTTCAAAAATTTTATATTCCGCTTACTAAAAAGGCTGATCTTACTTTTAATATTCAATATTCCACCTCTTCCAATATTCCAAATTTTTCAAATTTAGGAGAGATTGTTAACGGAAAATTGAGATATGCAGAAGCGTACTATGGTCCACAAAATCGATTTTTAGCATCATCTAATTTACACTTTAACCCAGATTATAGTTGGCTTGAAAAAGTGTCTTTAACTTTTGCATTTCAACAAATTGAAGAATCTCGAATTGAACGAAGAATGAATAGTTTAGATCGTTATAATCGTTATGAAAATGTTGATGTTTATAGTGTTAATGGTGATTTTTCTATTCCGTTGGATAAGCCTAAAAACAGAATTCTTTCTTACGGTTTTGAATTAACTCATAATGAAGTTACTTCTAATGCTTTTGGTAAAACAATTGCCATAAATGGAAATAAAATAACTGGTTTCTCAAGTGATTTTGTAATTCAATCTCGTTATCCTGATGGTGGGAGTAAATATTCTAGCAGCGCATTATATGCTAATTATCGCCAAGATTTAAATAGTAAATCAACCCTCAATACAGGATTAAGATATACTGCTACTTTTTTAAATGCCCGTTGGGTTGATAAAACATTTATTACACTTCCAGACATGGATGTGTATACAGATAATGATGCTTTTACAGCAACTGTCGGTTACATTTATAAACCTACTACTATGTGGCAAATAAACAGTGTTTTATCATCTGGATTTCGTTCGCCTAACATTGATGATATTGGAAAAATAAGATATAAAAATGGTCAAGTTACTGTTCCAAACATTTATTTAAAACCCGAATATGCATATAATGCTGAAATAGGAATTATTAAATATTTCAACAATAAAACTTTTCAGATAGGTATTAATACTTACTACACATTACTTCATAATTATATTGCTCGTGGAGACTTTGCAATGAACGGTCAAAATACCCTTATATATGACGGAGTTAGTGCATCTACCTATGCTAATATTAATAATAAAAATGCTTACATAACTGGTGGAACTTTTAACTATCAAGGATTAATAACAAAAAACTTTAAAACAAAAGGTTCATTAACTTATACTAAAGGAAGAAGTTATGATAAAAAACTGCCTTTGTCTTCCATTCCTCCAATATTTGGTGATATAGAATTGAGTTATACTCAACAAAAATTCCAAACAACATTAAATTATAGATTTAATTTGGCTAAAAAATTAAATGATTACACTTTTGAAGGCGAAGATAATATTGAACAAACTCCTTTTATTACAGAAACAGGTAAGTATTACGGCACACCAAAATGGGGAACATTTAATTTCAACTCTTCCTATCAATTTTCAAAAAATATTAGTGCAATATTTAAAGTTGATAATATTTTTGATATTCATTACAAAGAATTTGCATCATCAATTAGTGCTCCAGGAAGAAATTATGTAATAAGTATGCTATTTAAAATATAAAAAATTTTGCCCAGAAACTTAAGGTAATAATAAAAGGGGCTAAGCCCCTTTTATTATTAATATAAAAATAGAAATAGTTTATTTAAAAGCAGGTATTCCAGTTACATCAAATCCAGTGATAAGTAGGTGAATATCATGTGTGCCTTCATAGGTAATTACACTCTCTAAATTCATCATATGTCTCATAATTGAATAATCACCAGTAATTCCCATGGCTCCTAACACTTGACGGGCTTCTCGTGCAATTTCCAAAGCCATATTTACATTATTACGTTTTGCCATAGAAATGTGAGCAGAAGTCGCTCTTCCTTCATCGCGTAATTGCCCAAGTCTAAATGTTAAAAATTGAGCTTTCGTAATTTCAGTGATCATTTCCGCTAATTTCTTTTGTTGTAATTGAAATGAAGCAATTGGTTTTCCAAACTGAATACGTTCTTTTGAGTATCGTAAAGCAGTATCATAACAATCCATTGCTGCACCAATGGCGCCCCAAGCAATTCCATAACGAGCAGAATCTAAACAAAGTAAAGGAGCTCCTAATCCATCTTTATGAGGTAAAATATAATCTTTCGGAATTTTTACATTATCAAAAATTAATTCTCCAGTTGATGAAGCTCTTAAAGACCATTTATTGTGCGTTTCTGGAGTGGTAAACCCTTCCATTCCTCTTTCTACAATAAGTCCTTTAATTCTTCCAGTTTCATCTTTTGCCCAAACTACTGCAATATCAGCAAAAGGAGCATTTGAAATCCACATTTTGGCACCATTTAATAAATAATGGTCTCCCATATCTTTAATCTTGGTTTCCATTCCGCCAGGATTTGAACCGTGATTTGGTTCAGTTAAGCCAAAACATCCCATTAATTCACCACTAGCTAATTTTGGAAGATATTTCCTTTTTTGTTCTTCAGAACCAAATTTATAAATAGGATACATCACTAAAGAAGATTGAACAGATGCAGTAGACCGCACCCCAGAGTCACCACGTTCAATTTCTTGCATTATTAATCCGTAGCTAATTTGGTCTAAACCCGCTCCTCCATATTCTTCCGGAATATAGGGTCCAAAGGCACCAATTTCAGCTAATCCTTGAATAATAGAAGTTGGAAATTCTGCTTTTTGAGCAGCTTCTTCAATAATTGGGGTTACAGATCTTTTAACCCATTCACGGGCAGCATCTCTTACGAGCTTATGTTCATCGGATAATAAATCATCTAAAAAGTAATAATCCGGTGCTTGAAATAAATCTTGAGCCATCTTTTTTTATTTTTTTCAAAGTTACATATTCTAGGATTCTTTTTATTAGTTTAAAAAAAAACTTAGTGAATTTTAACTAAAGACAAAGTAACATTTATTGCAAAATAATTAGTCTATTTTACAAATATGACTTTTTAGTATTTAGAATCAGTTTAATTAAGGATAAATAAAAATTTAAAATATTGATATTCAGTGGTTAATAAAATTATAAAAAGTGATTTTTATCATATTTTAAATGATGTATAATTGTTTAAATTTACGAATGAAAAATAAAGCTTTGCTAGCAATTTAAGTATTTTAAAGAATTTCTCTACCGAAATTATTTTATTAAGTTTAATAATCGTGCAAATATTTACATTCTAAATTGTTTATAATTACCAATTCTTTATATTTTTAGAATTGTTTCATTTTTTTAAAAGAATCTTGATAATAGGTATTAAAATTAAACCAACATGGAAGATAAAAGTAAAAATTCAAGAAGAAGTTTTCTTGATAAAAGTTTAAAACTTGGTTTACTTGGTGTTGTCGGTGGTGTCGTTGCTTCTAAATTAGTAGATGCTACAGCACAAGAAGGAGGAGACACTATTAAAGTATTAACCCAAGATGGAAAAGTAGTAGAAATAGATTCTAATGCTG
>JAUYUF010000014.1 GCA_030694835.1 Flavobacteriaceae bacterium
AAAGTATTGCTTTGATTTTCGTGTCTGAAATAATATTCTACTTTTATTCCATTAATATCAGTAATAGTTATTTGATTAGCAGCATAAATACCTTTAGTAATTAAATTTTCACTTGTTGTTTTATCAACAATTTTCAATTCAAAAACTGGAGGTCCTGTAGATGCTAAAACTACTCCATCACCACAAGGATTAGACGGATTAGAATCATTACAACCAAGATTTAATAATAGAATTACAATAATTGATAATTTTTTAGCAATTTTCATAGTAGTTTAAAAACTTTTTATACATTATAAATTTAGTTATAAACTAATTACAATCAAACAAAAAATTGGAGAAAAAAGTTATCAATAAAAGTTAATTACAAATTATCCAAACTATAAAAAGCTCCTTTATTTTCTTTACGTTCCAACGATTGGGTAACAATTAAATAGGCGATAGCATTGAGATTTCTTAACTCGCACAATTGCGGAGAGAGTTTTGTTTTATTGTAGAGTTTTTCTGTATCCTCATACAAATAATTAAGTTGATCTAAGGCTTTTTCCAAACGTTCATTAGACCTTACAATTGCAACCAAATTACTCATAATGGTTTGTACCATTTTTCTATTATGAGAAATTAAAATAAGCTCATCTGGCGCAGTTGTTCCTTCTTCATTCCATTCTGGAACTTGTACCGATTTTTCAATTAAATAAGCCTCATTATTGATAATCTCTTGTGCAATATTTTGCGCATATACCAAGGCTTCTAATAATGAATTTGATGCCAATCGGTTAGCACCGTGAAGTCCTGTTCTAGAACATTCTCCACAGGCAAATAAATTATTGATGGATGTTTTTCCTTTTTTATCAACTGAAATACCTCCACATAAATAATGAGATGCTGGTACCACAGGAATATAATCTCTAGTAATATCAACTCCTATTGATAAACATTTTTCATAGATATTGGGAAAATGATTTTTAAAAGCTTCCAATTCTAAATGTGTACAATCTAAATAAACACAATCATCACCTGTTCTAAGCAGCTCCATATTGATAGCTCTTGCAACAATATCTCTCGAGGCTAACTCTGCTCTTTCATCAACATCTAACATAAATCGCTTTCCTTCCTTATTTCTAAGAAATGCTCCAAATCCACGAACGGCTTCTGAAATTAAAAAAGCCGGACTTTCACCTGGGCGATATAATGCCGTTGGATGAAACTGTACAAATTCCATCTCTTCTACTTTTGCTTTGGCTCTAAAAGCCATTCCAATTCCATCACCAGTAGCAATTGTAGGATTGGTAGTTGATGCATAAACTTGTCCGATTCCGCCAGTGGCAATAATGGTAACTGATGAAACATAAGTATCAATTGATTGGCTTTTTTGATTCATGATATAAGCCCCATAGCAATTGATTTCTTCCTCTTCAGAAACTATTTTTTTTCCTTCGGTATGGTGTTCGGTAATTAAATCAATAGCAAAATGATAGGGTAATAAGGTAATATTGGGTAATAAATCAATTTGCTCTAATAAGGTAAGTTCGATCTCTAAACCAGTAATATCTTTATGGTGAATAATTCGATTAACAGAATGTCCTCCTTCTTTACCTAAATCTAAATCTCCTTTTTTATCAAAATCAAATTCAGCGCCCCAATTAATTAATTTCATTAAACACTCTGGAGCTTCTTCAATCACCATTTTAACAACATCAATATCATTTAAATAATCGCCTGCTTTTAAGGTGTCTTGAATATGACTTTCAAATGAATCTAATTTATCCCAAACCACCGCTATTCCTCCTTGGGCATATTTGGTATTGGATTCACTTTCATCTGCTTTTGTAACTACAAATATTTTTTTATCAGGAAAAGCTTTCCCTGTTTTAATCGCAATTGTAAGACCCGCAATACCGGATCCTAATATTAAAATATCTGATTTTATAATGCTCATTATCTGGCTGATATTTCTAACATTCGTTGGATTGGAATGAGTGCTTTTACACGGATGTCTTCAGGTACAGTCACTTCGGGCAACTCATATTTCATGCAGATATAAAGTTTTTGAAGTGTATTCATTTTCATATATGGACATTCAGAGCAAGCACAGGTATTGTCTTCTTTTGCTGGAGCTGGAATCAACTTTTTATGCGGAACTTCCTTTTGCATTTCGTGTAAAATACCTGCTTCTGTAGCAACAATAAATTCATTTGCTGGACTATTTTTTACATAATTAATCATTCCGGAAGTTGATCCGATATATTCGGCAGTTTTTAAAATATGTTCTTCAGATTCTGGATGTGCAATAATTTTGGCTTTAGGATTTTTTTGATGTGTTAACAATAACTTATCAATAGAAAAAGCTTCATGAACAATACAAGACCCTTCCCACAATAACATTTTTCTTCCTGTTATTTGATTGATATAAGCTCCTAAATTTTTATCAGGCGCAAAAATGATTGGTTGATCTATTGGAATTGAATCTATAATTTTCTTAGCGTTGGATGATGTGCAAGTAATATCACTAATGGCTTTAACAGCTGCTGTTGTATTTACATAAGTTACGACAATATGATCTGGATGTTTGTCTTTTAATTTTTGAAGATCTTTCGCTTCACAATCTTCTGAAAGTGAACAACCAGCATTAAAATCGGGAATGATTACTTTTTTGGAAGGATTTAAAATTTTAGCTGTTTCCGCCATAAAGTGAACTCCTGCAAAAACAATTAAATCTGCTTCCACTTTTGCAGCTTCTTGTGATAATCCCAAACTATCACCAACATAATCTGCAATATCCTGAATGGCTGGCTCTTGATAATAATGTGCTAATATAACTGCATTTTTTTCTTTTTTCAATTTCTTAATTTCAGCAACCAAATCTATAGTTTTTGGAACCTCAACATCTAAAAATCCAGTATTTGACAATTGTTTTTGGGCAGTTTGAATATCTAAACTCATCGCATTATATTTTT
>JAUYUF010000044.1 GCA_030694835.1 Flavobacteriaceae bacterium
CTGGCGTAGCATTAATTACATTTCCACTTCTATCAACTTCAATCTGCACCACTACTATTCCTTCTTCATTACAGATATAATTAGGTTTAGGTTTATTTAATGGTTTTCTGTTCCCTAATTGATAATCTCCTCCTCCTCCGGTTCCTCCAGTTCCGTAATAACCTTTAGCGTTAGGCTCTCCATCAATACTTCCTTTATCTCCTGCCTTATTATCATTTCCTTCACCACCAGTTACTTTTCCATCAGATTTTTGGCCTTTTAATAAACTATTTAAAGCATCCGAAGTTGATTTATCTGGTGTTGGAGCGGGTATAGGTTTTTGTATAGGTGTAGGTTCTGTCTCCGTCACTGCTGTCGTTTTCTTTACAGGTTTTTCCTTAATTACCAAAGCGTCTTCACTATCTTGAGTAACTACTTTGTCTATTACTTTTGCAGGAACTACAGGTGAAGATGTTTGCTGTATTGGTACTGGAGCTGATTGGATTGCTTCTGTTGGCTGATTTTCTCCTTGTCCAACATCGGATGTTCCAAAATTTACTGAAATACCAAATTCTTTAGGAGGATCCCAATAAGATAATCCAAACATAAGTGTGCAAAACACAAATAAAACCAAAATAACTGTTGTTATTATGGCTGATTTACGCTTATGTTCGTTATCTAAAAAATTCATTTTATTTCGGTCTAACTGCTAAAATCACTTTGTATTTATTCCTATTAGCAATATCCATTATGGTTACGGCATATTCAATAGGGACTCCTTCTTCAGCTCTTAAAATAAGTGAAGGATTTTCTTCTGATTTTAACAAAACTGCTAATTCTTGCTCAACAGTTTCTAAAGATTATGGTTTATTATCAATGAAATATTCCAAATTTTTAGTAATTGTGATTGAAACCGCTTTTTTATTTTCTGTTTTACCTTCTGCTTTTGGTAGTAATATATCCAACGCACTTGTCGTTACTAATGTTGAAGTAATCATGAAAAATATCAATAACAGAAAAACAATATCTGTCATTGATGACATGTTAAATTCTGGACTTATTTTATTTCTTCCTCTGATGTTCATATTTTATTGAAAGATTAACCCTTCGTCTTCGCTCAGGGCATGAGATTAAAAAATTAAAAGATTGAAAGATTAAATGTTGGCAAACTGTATCATTTGAAAATTTGAAAATGATTTTTTATCTGCTTTTTAAATTTACTAACACTTAATTCCTAACACCTAATGCCTAATTCCTACTTACCTAAAATTTTAAATCGGTTCATTTAATAAATCTAAGAATTCCAAAGATTTTGCTTCCATATGATAAACTACTTTGTCTGTTTTAACCACTAAATGATTATAAGCCATAAAAGAAATAATACCTACAATTAATCCTGCAACAGTAGTTGTCATAGCTGTATACAAACCACTTGAAAGCAGTTTGATATCAATTTGTCCTCCAGCATTAGCAATTTCATGAATAGCAACAATCATCCCAATTACAGTTCCTAAAAATCCCAACATAGGAGCTGCTCCAGCAATTGTAGCCAATACACTTACGTTTTTTTCAAGATTATAAATTTCTAATTTCCCAGCATTTTCGATAGCTGTATTGATATCTGCTAAAGGTTTCCCTATACGAGAAATTCCTTTCTCAACCAATCGAGCACTTGGAGAATTTGTTTTAGCACAAACCATTTTGGCTGCTTCCAATTTTCCACTAGTAACCAAATCCTTAATTTGATTCATAAAATCTTTATCTACCTGAGTAGCAGCTTTTATAGTAAAAAAGCGTTCGAAATAAATATAAAGAGACACGGCTAATAATATAAAAAGCAATCCTATGATGATTTGTCCTCCCAAACCACCGTTCATAATTAAGTCATAAATTGATAGCTCTTTTTGCACCGATACGGCTTCTTGAACCAATTGTTGAACAACTTCAGATTCTTGTTGAATAGATAACAGCATATGTAATTAATTTGATTAATTAAATAACGAAAATACGATATGTAAATTGTATTTTGACAAATCAACATAAAAAAACCGAGAAATTTCTCGGTTTTAACATTATCCTAACATCATTCTGATAAATAAAAAAGTTCCTGCACCTCCTAAAAAACCTAATAAGGCTAGCCATGATATATTTTTAAAGTACCAGAAGAAATCTATTTTTTCCATTCCCATGGCAACAACACCTGCTGCAGATCCTATGATTAACATACTTCCACCAGTTCCTGCTGAAAAAGCTATAAAGTGCCAAATTTCATGGTCAATTCCTTCTGAAAACATTCCAATACTAGCGGCTACTAAAGGAACATTATCAATTACAGCTGAACCAAATCCTAAAGCTAAAACAACAACATCTATATTAGGTATATTTATGGTGAGCCATTGTGAAAATTTATATAATTCTCCTATAGATTCTATAGCGGCTACTGCCATTAAAATACCAAGAAAAAACAACACACTAGGCAATTCTATTCTTGAAAGTGATTTGTGAATTGGACTATAATGAACAACTTCATTTTCATCGTCTGGAGTTGTCATTCTATATTTTCTTAAACTCAATATTTCTGCTACAATAGCAATAATAGCCAAAGAAAACATCATTCCTACATAAGGTGGTAAATGTGTTATTGTTTTAAATATTGGCACAAAAACAATTCCGCCTATTCCTAAATATAACATTACCGAACTATATTTAGCTGGCTTTTCTTCCTTTTGAATTTCCATTGTAATATTACCCTTGAAAATAGGTAAAAATGAAGCTATTGTAGCTGGAATTAAAATTGAAACTACTGAAGGTATAAATAAATACTTTATCAAATTAATAGTTGTTACCTTATTGGCAATCCAAAGCATGGTTGTTGTTACATCTCCAATAGGTGTCCACGCACCACCTGCATTTGCAGCTATTACAATTAAACTTGCATACCAAATTCTAAGTTCTTTATCATTAATAATTTTACGCAAAATAGAAATTAAAATGATAGTAGCAGTAAGATTATCTATAACTGCTGATAAGAAAAAACCAAGAATTGATAATACCCAAATAAGTTTTCTTTTACTTTTAGTTTTTACAAACCCTTTAATTGTAGAAAAACCATCGAAATGATCAATTATTTCTACAATAGTCATTGCACCTATCAAGAAAATTAATATCTCAGTTGTTTTGCCAAAATGATGAAGTAATACTTCTTCTAAATTTGCAGGTACAAGTTGTTTTAATATTTCGTCAAAATTATAAACATTAAGATTTCCAAGAGAAATAACAGCCCACATAAGTGCCATCATCGTCAATGCTGGTATGAGCTTGTCAATTTTTAGCGTATGCTCTAGAGTTATTGTTAAATAACCAAGAATGAAAATAAGAATTAATAAATATTCCATTTTTTATTCGGTATTAGGTTTGTTTGAACTAAAAATATGATGTTTTAACAATTCAAAATAAATTGATTTATTATCTTGAATTTATTAATTTTCATGAGTTGGTATTAGTATGATAATTAAGTTATTTAATTAATTTCTTCATACGTAAATCAAATGTATTAAATTTATTTATATTAAAATTAGGTGATAAAAAAATCCGCATAAATTTTTGCGGATTTTTATTAAACTTAATTAATATTATAATAAAATTCTTATCAACATAAAAGCAATTGCTCCAGCT
>JAUYUF010000045.1 GCA_030694835.1 Flavobacteriaceae bacterium
AGATAAACGGTATCTTTAGAGAATGAAATATTTTCTTCACTTTCAGCCAAATCAAAATCTTTTCGGCAAGCGCTGAATAAAATAGAAAAAAGAAAGAGTAAAAGAAATATGTTTTTCATAAAATAGTTCAATAATCAAAAACGAAGTAAATATAAAAATAGTGTAATTACTCTTTCTTTTTTAGTTTAATTTCAAATAATTTGCTCCAATTTTTTCCGGTTACAAACAAACGATTGGTTTTTTGATCATATGCGATTCCGTTTAAAACATCTAATTGATCGTGCTGTTCCACTAAATTTTTCAGTCCGTTTAAATTGGCTACACCTTCTACTTTTCCATTTTTAGGATTGACAATTAAAATAGAATTTTGTTGATAGATGTTTGCGTAAATTTTTCCATTTACAAATTCTAGTTCATTAAGTTGTTCAACTTTTCGTTGATTTGTATAGGCTTCAATATGGTAATCTTCTTTCTGAGTTTCTGGATTTAAAAACCAAATTCTTTCAGATCCATCTGTTTTAATTAAATGATTTTCATCGTGTGTAAGTCCCCAACCTTCTATACTTTTTTGATAAGGAAAAGTTTTTTCCAATTTAAAGTCTTCTAAATTGTAGATAAAGCCAACGCCTTCTTTCCATGTTAATTGATAGATTTTATGGTTAAAAATGGTCATTCCTTCAGCAAAATATTTTTTATCTAAATCAATCTTTTGAATCACTTCTCCAGTTTCTAACTTTACTTTTCTTAAAGACGATTTTCCATATTGTCCTGAACTTTCGTAGAGAAATCCATCATAAAACTCTAAACCTTGTGTATAAGATGTTTTATCATGTGGATAAGTTTTAATAACTTCATAAACGTAAATATCTGGTTCAGAATCTGCTAAAAAGTAAATGTCATTTAACAGTTCTTTTGATTTTCCATCATAATAAACAGTTGCTTTTAAAAGGTGTTTTCCTAATTTGTAACTAAAAATATTAAGCGAAATAGATAATTTTTTATCAGAAAGTATTTTATTATTATCGATAAAAAACTGAACAGAATCAATAGGTTTGTTGTTTTTATCATCAACTTTTAAAGTTAATTCTTGATTTATTTGAATTTTTTTTGGAGTTTTAAAATTGAGTTTATAATCACTTTCACAACTCGTAAAAATTAAAATAATAAATAGAACTGAAAAAAAAGTTTTTAAAGCGTACATTTGTGTAAGATTTTAATCAATATTTAATACAAATAAAATGTTTTATTTGTTTGTATTTTCAAAAATATAGTTAAATTTGCAGTCTTAAAAATAAAATACATTAAAGCGAGTTATAATGAAAAAAGGAATTCACCCAGATAATTACAGAATGGTAGCATTTAAAGATATGTCTAACGAAGAGGTATTTTTAACTCGTTCAACAGCCAATTCAAAAGAAACTCTAGAAGTTGATGGAGTTGAGTATCCAGTAATCAAATTAGAGATTTCTAGAACTTCACATCCATATTACACTGGTAAAACGAAGATGATTGATACTGCAGGACGTATTGATAAGTTCAAATCGAAATACGCTAAATTTCAAAAATAAGACAATTTTATTATACCATATTATAAAGCCTTTAATTTTAGTTAAAGGCTTTTTTTATCTGATTATTTTTGAATACTTATTCTTTGTGAATGTAAACACTATTAGCTTGTGCTAATGAAGTTACAACTAAATCGTTGATGCAGAGATGTTCTGGTAAAGTGGTTGTATAATAAATAATTCCTGCAATATCTTCTGAAGTCATCGGTTTAAATCCTTGATAAACATTTTTAGCTTTTTCTTTGTCACCATAAAAACGAACTTCTGAAAATTCTGTTTCTGCAGCACCAGGAGCTATTTGAGTAACTTTAATACCGTGTTCGAGTAAATCAATTCGCATACCTTTTGTAAGCGCATCAACTGCGTGTTTAGACGCACAATACACATTACCTTTTAGATAAACTTCTTTACTAGCAGTTGAGCCTATATTGATGATGTGACCTTTTTTCTGAGCAATCATTAAAGGAATTACTTGATTAGAAACATATAATAATCCTTTAACATTGGTGTCCAACATTTTTTCCCAATCATCAATATTTCCATCCTGAATTTTATCAAATCCACTAGCTAAACCTGCATTATTGATAAGGACATCTATTTTTTTCCAATTTTCAGGAAGATTTTGAAAAGCAGTTTTAACGGCTAATTGATTTCGAACATCAAGTTCAATAGGAAAAATATCGACATTATATTTACGAGTAAGTTCTCCTGCTAAAGAATCGATTTTTTCTTTTCTTCTGGCAGAAATAATTAGATCATGACCATTTTTAGCGAATATTTCGGCAGTTGCTTTACCAAATCCGGCACTTGCTCCTGTAATACATATTATTTTTTTCATTTGATGTTTTATTTAGTGCTTTTATCACCAACAAAATAATGATCTTGTAATTTAAAAAGAACGTTAAAAGTGGTTAAACTTCCGTAAATTCTTGTGATATATTGTTGTAACTCTATCTTTTCATTTTCATCAAGATTGCTTGAATTTATTTTTTGTTCCATAACTCTGATTCGATCACGTACCATTACAATTTTATGAAAAAATGCATCAATTGGAATTTCTTTATTTTGGGTGGCAGTTCCTGATTCAAGAATCAGTTTTCCACCTTTCCATTTATCCGCAATCGGTACAATTTCTGATATATCACTATATTTTTGAAGAATACTTCTGAGTGATTTTTCTACTTCATAAAAACTGATTGTATCAACCTCATCTTCCACGGCTTCAATAATTTCAATTTCTTTATTATCTAATGATAATGTTTCTAAACCATTTTCTATAAATGTTATCCAATAGTGTTTTGAAGT
This sequence comes from Flavobacteriaceae bacterium, assembly GCA_030694835.1. Lineage (GTDB taxonomy): Bacteria > Bacteroidota > Bacteroidia > Flavobacteriales > Flavobacteriaceae > JAGXRT01. The sequence continues at coordinate 2,871 of JAUYUF010000045.1, forward strand.
TACGTTTGTAACAACACCTAAACCAAATTCTGAGTGTTTTATACGTGATCCAATTCCTAGTAATTTCATGAGTTTTTAAAGATTTAAGAAGAAAAGAATTATATATAATCTTCAATCGGATTACAGGTACACACTAAATTTCGATCACCATAAGCATCATCAACTCTTCTTACAGCAGGCCAGAATTTATTTTCTGCGATGTAAGGTAATGCAAAAGCAGCTTGTTGTCTGGTATAATCATAAGCCCACTCATTGTTTGTTAACATTTGTTGAGTGTGAGGAGCATTTTTTAAGATGTTATTTTTATGGTCGATTGAACTATTTAAAATTTCATTTTTAATTGAAATTAAAGCATCAGCAAAACGATCCATTTCCATTTTACTTTCGCTCTCAGTAGGTTCAATCATCAAGGTTCCAGCTACTGGAAATGAAACTGTTGGTGCGTGATAACCATAATCCATTAAGCGTTTAGCAACATCAACAACTTCGATTCCGTTTGCTTTAAATTCTCTAAAATCAACAATCATTTCATGAGCAACCATATTATTTTCACCAGTATAAAGAATTTTATAATGTGGTTCTAAAAGAGCTTTTAAATAATTGGCATTTAAAATAGCAATTTTAGTAGCTTCAGTAAGCCCTTGGCTCCCCATCATTTTTATATATCCGTAAGAAATTACGTTTACAAAAGCTGAACCCCAAGGAGCGTCTGAAATAGCCTCAATTGCTTGTGAACCACCAGTAGGGATAACAGGATTGGTTGGTAAAAAAGGAGCTAAATGAGAAGCAACGCAAATTGGTCCAACTCCAGGTCCACCACCACCGTGAGGAATTGCAAAAGTTTTATGTAGGTTTAAGTGACAAACATCGGCACCGACTATTGCTGGATTTGTTAAACCAACTTGAGCGTTCATATTGGCTCCATCCATATAAACTTGTCCGCCATTATCATGAATAATTTTTGTAATTTCTTTTATAGTACTTTCAAAAACACCATGAGTAGATGGATAAGTTACCATTAAACAGGCTAAATTATCCTTATAGATTTCTGCTTTTTCTTTTAAATCATCTACATCTATATTTCCATTTTCTGTTGTTTTAGTAACAACAACTTTCATACCTGCCATTACTGCTGTTGCAGGATTTGTTCCGTGTGCAGATGCTGGTATTAAGCAAATATTCCGATGTTCTTGACCGATAGATTTTAAATAAGCTCTAATTACCATTAATCCGGCATATTCACCCTGCGCCCCTGAATTAGGTTGTAGTGAAGTAGCTGAAAATCCTGTAATTTTATTTAAATCATTTTCTAATTCTTTAAACAATTCTTGATATCCAGCAGCCTGTTCAATTGGTACAAAAGGGTGAATTTTACCCCATGAACCAGTGCTTAAAGGAATCATTTCTGATGCAGCATTTAACTTCATTGTACAAGAACCTAAGGATATCATTGAATGATTTAAGGATAAATCTTTGCGCTCTAACATTTTAATATAACGCATCATTTCAGTTTCAGAACGATATTTATTAAAAACATCATTCGTTAAAAAAGAAGATTTTCTAGCTAAACTTGAAGGGATTACTTTTTTATTTACAGCTTCTGAAAATAATATAGTTTCTTTTCCTTCTGTCTTAGCTAAAATGGAAATAATTTGATTAATATCTCTTAATCTAGTTGTTTCATTAATAGAAATTCCAATTGTTTTTTCATCAATAATTAAAAAGTTTACTTCATTTTTTTCTGCAATTTCTTTAACTGTTTTAGCAGAATTAACACTAATTGTTAAAGTGTCAAAATATATTTTATTGAGTTGTTTTAATCCTAATTTTGTAATTCCTTCAGACAGCGTATTTGTTAAATTATGAATTTTTTGAGATATATATATCAATCCACTTTCACCATGATAAACAGCAAACATTCCTGCCATAACTGCCAATAATACTTGAGATGTGCAAATGTTTGAAGTTGCTTTTTCTCTTTTAATATGTTGTTCACGAGTTTGTAAAGCCATACGAAGCGCTCTATTTCCATCAGAATCAATTGAAACACCAATTATTCGACCAGGAATTGCTCTTTTATATTCTTCTTTAGTAGCGAAAAATGCTGCATGTGGCCCGCCATAACCCATTGGAATTCCAAATCGTTGCGTAGTTCCAACTACTACATCAGCACCCCATTCTCCAGGAGGAGTTAAAAGTGCTAAACTTAGTAAATCAGCAGCAACAACAAGTTTTGTTTGATTTTCCTTAGTTTTTATTACAAAATTTGAATAATCATATACTTCTCCATTTTTTGCAGGATATTGAATAATTGCTCCAAATACATTTGGAGTCAGCTTAAAAGTTTCATGATTTCCAAATACAAGTTTAATTCCTAATGGATTTGATCGTGTTTTTAATACAGAAATGGTCTGTGGCAATACTTCATCCGAAACAAAGAAAGTGTCAGCATCAGCTTTTATTTGGTCTTTAGATCTTGAATTATATAACATCAACATAGCTTCTGCAGCTGAAGTTCCTTCATCTAAAAGTGAAGCATTTGTTAATTCCATACCTGTTAAATCAGTAACCATTGTTTGATAATTTAACAATGCTTCCAATCTTCCTTGAGAAATTTCTGCTTGATAAGGTGTATAAGCAGTATACCAACCTGGATTTTCAAAAATATTCCGTTGAACTACAGCTGGTAAAGTAGCCGGATGATAACCTAAGCCGATGTATGATTTATAAACTTTATTTTTTAATGATAATTGATGAATATGCTGGCTATAATCAGATTCACATATTGCTGATGATAAATCTAGGGCATTATTTAGTCTGATATCTGCAGGAATAGTCTTAGAAATGAGTTCTTCAAGAGATTGTACGCCAATTGTTTTTAACATTTCTTGAATTTTCTCTTGTCTAGGACCAATATGGCGAAGTATAAAAGAATCTGTTTTCATAAGTTGTTATTTATTATTTTAATTTTATAAAGTATTAGCCAGTTGATAAATATTGATTTATGATTTACAAAAGCGCCTTTTTTATTATAATTAAGTTTGTTTGTTTTGATGAGCAAAATTACTGAAATTTAATCTAAAAAAGTGCCTTAATAACTTAAAATAGTTCTTGTTTTTGTTACATTTAATGGGTGAAATTATTTGAAAAAATATTGGATTTTTATGTGTTTAGCAATCTACATGTTGCTATTGCCTCTTTTTGCTTTACTAAATTAACATTGCTTTTCTTCAATAATAATTCAAACTTAATTCCATTGTTTGTTTTGACAGTTACTTTTTTAGCTTATAATTTTTTAAGATTGTACGACATTAATAACAGTAAAGATAATTGGTTAAAAAATTGGGTGTGGAATCATTTACTTTGGTTGATCATATTATCTTTTTTTGCTTTCATAGCAATGGTTTACTTAATCCTTAAAATTAATAATATGGTTATATTTTGGTTTATACCTATTTTCTTTTTAACGATATTTTATATTAAACCAGTTATTAAATATAAAAATAGACTATTGTCATTTAGGATGTTTCCTTATATAAAAATACTTTATGTTGTTTTTGTTTGGTCGTTTACTACTGTACTTATACCATTTTTATCGTTATCATATTATAAGTTTAATAGCCTATTTTTTTTGTTTTTTTTAAGTAGGTACTTACTTTTTCTAGTAGTCATAATTCCTTTTGAAATAAGAGATATAGGTTATGACACAGCTAATTTAAAAACCTTGCCTCAAACAGTTGGAATCAAAAATTCAAAATTAATTGGGGTACTATTATTACTATTTTGTAGTTTGTTAAATATCTTAATTTATAACAATAGTAAAGAACTAATAATTGCTTCTTTTATATTGATAATAGCTTGTATTTTATTAATGAAATCTACAAGTAATCAATCCAAATATTACAGTGCGTTTTGGGTTGAAGGAATTCCAATTTTATGGCTATTTTTACTTGAGTTACAACTCTGAAATTGTTTTTTCAGAGAAAGGTTTGAAATCTGGAAAATAATTAAGCAGTTCCTCTTCTGTAATTACTTTTATGTTTAGATAAAATGCACTTTTAAGTTTTAATGAATCAATATTAGATTTACCTACAATTAAGATATCTATTGAACTATTATAAGCTTTCTCAGTAATTGCACCATTATCCCATAATAGTTTTGCTAAATCATTTCTATTTCTGAAATATTTTAAATCACCAGTAATAAGTACTTTTTTGCCAGAAAAAAAATGCTGATTATAGATTAGATCTTTTTTTTGAAACCGAAAGATGTCATCAATATTTTTTGTGTGATTAAATTCTATTTTTTCTTTGTATTTATTCTTTTTAAAAGAATTACCGTTTTTTCTAGGATAAAAAAATATAAAGAGATATAGAATAGATATAAAAGAAATAACACTAAATATAATTAATAGTAAATAATTCATAGCAAATGATTATGTATCAAATATATAAAATACTTTAAAATAAAAAAAACCACTCCATGGAGTGGTTTTAATAATTTAAGTTAAATTTTAAGAAAATAACTTCTCAACTGATTCTCTTACTTCATCAGCTAAAACAGAATCAACTAAGATTCGTCCGCTATGTTCATCAGTTATTATTTTTTTACGGGAAGCGATTTCTATTTGAATTTGTGGTGGAATTGTGAAAAATGAACCTCCAGAAGCGCCTCTTTCAATAGCAACAACTGCTAAGCCGTTAACTACTTTTGAACGAATTCTTTTATAAGCTTTTAATAATTGTTCATCAATTAAATTGCCATATTCATCAGATTTGCTCAGCAAAATATTCTCTTCTTTTTCAGTTTCTTTCATTATGGCATCTAATTCTGATTTTTTATGGCCTAAATGTTTGTTTAAATCAGCAGTTTTTTCATTTAATTCTGCAATTATTTCATTTTTTTGAGAAATTTTTAAAGCAAATTCATTGATGCGTTTTTCAGCTAATTTTATTTCTAAATCTTGATATTCAATTTCTTTTGATAAAGAGTCAAATTCGCGATTATTTCTAACATTTTTTTGTTGTTCAGTGTATTTTTTAGCCATCTCAGTATAAGATGTAATGGCTAATTTTTTATCCTTGATTTCATTTTCAAGTTGCTCAACTTCTGTTTGAATTTTAGATAAACGAGTATTTAAACCAGCTATTTCATCTTCTAAATCTTCCACTTCTAATGGAAGTTCACCTCTTACACTTCTTAATTCATCAATTTTAGAGTCAATGATTTGTAAAGCATAAAGTGCCTTTAGTTTCTCTTCAACGGTAACTTCTTTCTGTTTAGCCATCTTTATATATAATAAATTGAATTTGTATTTGTTTCTGATAAAATGATTGCAAAATTAGGAATTTTTTTTGTAAGATAGTCAACTAATAAATTTTTTGTGAATTGTTCGCTTTCATAATGACCAATATCAACAAGTAAAATTTTGTTTTCAGCTTTGTAAAATTCGTGATATTTTAAATCTGAAGTGATAAAAGCATCAGCGCCTGCATTAATAGCTTCTTCAATTGCAAAACTTCCTGAACCTCCTAAAACAGCAACTTTTTTTATTTTATTTTGAAGCAATTTTGAATGCCGAACACATTTTGTATTCATGCTTTTCTTTACAAATTTTAAGAATTCAGCTTCATTTAGAGTGTTAGAAAGTTCGCCAATCATTCCTAAACCAATATTTTGATTTTTATTATTTAAGGTGATAATTTCATAAGCCACTTCTTCATACGGATGATTTTTAAACAAAGCTTTTAAAATTGATTGTTCTAAATGTTTTTCAAAAATAACAGTAATACATGTTTCGTTTTCTTGATGTAGAATTTCTTTTTCACCAATTGTTGGATTAGCATTTTTATGAGCTCTATAGGTTCCAAATCCATCCATATTAAAGCTACATTGATCATAATTTCCAATACTTCCAGCTCCAGCATCAAAAAGAGCTAAACGTAGTTTTTCGGCATCTTTTATCGGAATATAAGTAGTTAATTTCTGAATTGTATGCGTTTTTGGAATTAAGATTTTAGGATTATTAAGACCAAGTACTTCACAAATTTTAGCATTAACTCCAATTATAGAATTGTCAAGTGCAGTATGAGTTGCATAAATAGCAATATTGTGTTGAATTGCTTTAATCACTACTTTTTCAACATAATTTCTACCTGTTAGTTTTTTTAATCCTGAAAAAATAATGGGATGAAAACTGATAATTAAATTGCAATTTTTATTGATTGCTTCATCAACTACTTCTTCTAAAGTGTCGAGTGTTACAAGTACTCCTGTGACTTTTTGATTCGGATTTCCAACTAAAAGTCCAACATTGTCAAAATCTTCAGCATATGATAAAGGTGCAATTTCTTCAACGATTTTAGTTATTTCTTGAATGGTCATAAAAACAATTAAGTATTCAAAGTTAAAATATTCAAACGAATAAATGCAATTCTTTTGTATTTTCGCATCAATGAAGACATTACGTAAACTACTTTTTCCTTTATCATTACTATATGGATTCATAACATGGATTCGAAACAAATGTTTTGATTATGGGATTTTAAAATCTCATATTTTTGATATTCCAATTATTTCTGTTGGAAATTTAAGAGTTGGTGGTACGGGTAAAACACCCCAAATTGAATATTTGATACGGCTTTT
>JAUYUF010000060.1 GCA_030694835.1 Flavobacteriaceae bacterium
CAAGATTTCATCATGCTATTGGATGTGTTTATTTGATGCAAAAAGCAGTAAGAGTTTTAAGATTTAAAGGAGCAAAAATTACTGATGACGAAGAAAATGCACTTTATATAGCTATTTTATTACACGATATTGGTCATGGAGCGTTTTCTCATGCTTTAGAAAATAGTATAGTATCAGGAATAAATCATGAAGAAATTTCTTTAAAATTTATGGAAACGCTGAATATTGAGTTCAATAATCAACTTGATTTGGCAATTTTGATATTTAAAGGAAATCATAAAAAGAAATTTTTATATCAGTTAATTTCTAGTCAGTTAGATATGGACCGGTTAGATTATCTTAAGCGAGATAGTTTTTACTCGGGTGTTGCAGAAGGTAATATAAATTCAGATCGATTAATTGCCATGTTAAATGTACATGATGGCGAATTGGTTATTGAAGAAAAAGGAATCTATTCAGTTGAAAAATTTATTGTTGGAAGACGATTAATGTATTGGCAAGTTTATTTACATAAAACAGGTTTAGCAGCTGAATTACTGTTAGTTAACATTTTAAAAAGAGCTAAAGAATTGGCATTGAAAGGAGTTGATTTATATGGAAGTAGTAACTTAAAATACTTTTTATATCAAAAAATTGATGAAAATAATTTTGATGATAAAACATTAGAAATATTTTCACAATTAGATGACTATGATGTATTATCTGCTGTTAAAGAGTGGACAAAACATCAAGATAAAATTATTTCAACACTGTCTAAAATGCTAATTAATAGAAAATTACCAAAAGTTATTTTGCAAAATCAAAAATTAGGAAAAGTAGAAGTTAATAAGATTACAAAAAAGATTTTAGACAATTATGAGATTACAAAAAAAGAACTTCCATACTTTATTTTTCAAGGAAATGTAAGCAATCAGGCATATAATATAAAAGATAATACAATTAAAATTCTAACTAAAAAAGGTAAAACAGTTGATTTGGCCATTGCTTCTGACCAATTAAATTTATTAGCTTTATCCAAGCCAGTTATTAAATACTATATTTGCTTTCCAAAACAGTTAGATTTATAAGATAATATTTGTAAAAAAACTTTTTCATATTTTTGCATCAATGAAATTTACAGCCAAACAAATAGCAGAAGTTTTAAACGGCGAAATTGTTGGAGATTCCACAGTTGAAGTTGATAAGCTATCTAAGATTGAAGAAGGAGCCAAGGGCTCTCTTACTTTTCTATCAAATTTAAAATACAAAAATTATCTATATACTACTAATGCTTCTATTGTAATAGTTGGGAAGGATTTTGAACCAGAAAAAGAAGTTCAAAGCACCATGATAAAAGTAGACGATGCGTATCAATCATTTGCCAAATTATTAGAATTTTACAATCAAGTAAAGCTCAATAAATCTGGTATAGAAGAACCTAGCTTTATAAGTAAATCTGTTAAAATTGGTGAAAATCCATATATAGGCGCTTTTGCTTATATTGGAAACAATGTTGTTTTAGGTGATAATGTAAAAATTTACCCTAATGTTTTTATCGGTGAAAATGTGACAATCAATGATAATTCAACTATTTTTTCAGGTGCAAAAATATATTCTGAAACAGAGATAGGAGCTAATTGTACCATTCATTCTGGAGCTGTACTTGGTTCAGACGGATTTGGTTTTGCGCCCTCAGAAGATGGTTCTTTTAAAAAGATTCCTCAAATTGGAAATGTTATTTTAGAAGACTATGTTGATATAGGCGCTGGAACTACAATTGATAGGGCAACTTTAGGGTCTACCATTATAAGAAAAGGAGTAAAACTAGATAATCAAATTCAGATTGCACATAATGTTGAAATTGGTGAAAATACTGTAATTGCAGCTCAAACTGGTATTGCCGGATCTACAAAAATTGGAAAAAACTGTATGATTGGCGGACAAGTTGGAATTGTAGGACATATCATTATTGGTGATAATGTTAAAATTCAAGCACAATCAGGAATTTCTAGAAGTTTAAAAGACAACGAAGTGGTACAAGGAAGTCCAGCAATGAAATATGGCGATTATAATAAATCGTATGTTCATTTTAAAAATTTACCACAAATAGCCACGACGTTAAATAATATTGAAAAAGAAATTCAAGAATTAAAAGTTAAACTATGAGTAATTATCAAAAAACAATCGCGAAGGAAGTTTCACTTTCAGGTGTAGGATTACATACCGGAAATATTGTAACAATGACTTTTAAACCTGCTCCTGTAGATTTTGGATTTGCTTTTGAAAGAATAGATTTAGAAGGAAGACCCATTATTGAAGCTAAAGTTGAATTTGTAACTACAACTCAAAGAGGAACCAATATAGAAAAAAATGGTGTTCGTGTAAATACTTCTGAACATGTTTTGGCCGCAGCTGTGGGCTTAGATATCGATAATTTATTGATACAAATCAATGCTGCTGAACCTCCAATTATGGATGGATCCTCAAAATATTTTGTGGAGGCATTGGAAGCAGCCGGAATTGTAGAGCAAGATGTTGAGCGTGATGTCTTTATTGTAAAAGAAGTCATTTCTTATAAAGATGAAGAAACCGGAAGTGAAATCATGATCATGCCTTCTGATGAATATGAAATTACAACCATGGTTGATTTTGGCACCAAAATATTAGGAACACAAAATGCAACAATCCATTCTATAAAAGAATTTAAAAAAGAAATTGCCAATGCAAGAACTTTTAGTTTTCTGCATGAATTAGAAATGCTGTTAGACAGCGATTTAATAAAAGGTGGTGATTTGAATAATGCCATTGTTTATGTTGATAAAGAAATTTCACCGGAAACAATTGAAAAGCTGAAAGTAATTTTCAAAAAAGATAAAGTAAACGTAAGTCCCAACGGAATTTTAGATAACCTCACTTTACATTGGGCAAATGAAGCAGCCCGACATAAATTATTAGATGTAATCGGAGATTTGGCACTCATTGGAACAAGAATCCGTGGAAAAGTTATTGCTAATAAACCAGGTCATAAAATAAATACTTTATTTGCTAAAAAATTAGCTAATATTATTAAATGTGAGAAACGCAATTATGTTCCAAAATTTAATTTATGCGATCCTCCGTTAATGGATATTCATCAAATTATGGAAGTACTTCCACATAGACCTCCATTTTTGTTAATAGATAGAATATTAGAATTATCTGATAAACATGTTGTTGGGATGAAAAACGTGACCATGAATGAATCTTATTTTGTTGGTCATTTTCCAGGAGCACCTGTTATGCCGGGAGTACTTCAGGTAGAAGCGATGGCGCAATGCGGAGGTGTTTTAGTTTTAAATACCGTTCCAGATCCACATAATTACTTAACCTATTTTATGAAAATGGATAATGTTAAGTTTAAGCAAAAAGTGTTGCCTGGAGATACATTAATCATTAAAGCAGAGTTAATCACTCCAATTAGAAGAGGAATATGCCATATGCAAGCATTTGGTTATGCTAATAATAAGTTAGTAGTAGAAGCTGAATTAATGGCTCAAATAGTTAGAATAAACAATTAAAGAATTAATATGAATCAACCTTTAGCATATATACATCCAGGAGCTAAAATTGCTCGAAACGTAGTAGTAGAACCTTTTACTACCATTCATAATAATGTAATTATAGGATCTGGTACATGGATTGGATCCAACGTAACCATTATGGAAGGAGCAAGAATTGGTAGTAACTGTAGAATTTTTCCTGGTGCTGTAATATCGGCAATTCCTCAAGATTTGAAATTTGAAGGTGAAGATTCTCTTACGGTAATTGGTGATAATACAACTGTTAGAGAATGTGTTACTATCAATAGGGGTACAAGTGCAACAGGAAGAACTAAAATTGGAAATAATTGTTTAATTATGGCTACAGCTCATATAGCTCATGATTGTGAAATAGGCGATTACGCAATTGTAGTGAATGGTGTAGCATTAGCTGGTCATGTAATTGTTGGTAAATACGCTATTATTGGTGGATTAGCAGCAGTTCATCAATTTATTCATATTGGTGATCATGCAATGATATCTGGTGGTTCTTTAGTAAGAAAGGATGTACCTCCGTTTACAAAAGCGGCAAAAGAACCATTGTCATATGTTGGTATTAATTCTATCGGATTAAGAAGAAGAGGATTTTCAACCGAAAAAATAAGAGAAATACAAGATATCTATAGAATTCTATATCAGAAAAATTATAATACATCACAAGCATTAGAAAAATTAGAGGCTGAAATGGAGGCTACTGCTGAACGTGATGAAATTATTACTTTCATTAGAAATTCACAAAGAGGTATCATGAAAGGATATTCAGGAAATTAATATATAATAAATTAGAAAAGATAAAATAAATGGCAAGTACATCAGAAATTAGAAATGGATTATGCATCAATTATAACAATGATACTTTTAAAGTAATAGAATTTTTACACGTAAAACCAGGAAAAGGGCCTGCATTTGTAAGAACTAAATTAAAAAGTTTAACAACAGGTAAAGTGTTAGATAATACTTTTTCTGGAGGTCAAAAAATTGATGAAGTTAGAGTAGAAACTAGAAAATATCAGTTTTTATATAATGAAGGAGAAATGTATTATTTTATGAATACAGAGGATTATAATCAAATAACAATCTTGAAAGAAGTTTTAGATGCTCCAGAGTTAATGAAAGAAGGTGAGATGGTAACTATCATTATCAGAGCAGAAGATGAGTTTCCGTTATCTGTAGATATGCCTGCAAGTGTTGTATTAAAAGTAATTGAAACTGAACCAGGATTAAAAGGAAATACAGCGACAAATGCAACAAAACCTGCTATCGTAGAAACAGGTGCTAGAGTTAATGTTCCCTTATTTATTAATGAAGGAGACAGTATAAAAATTGATACTTCAAAAGGTTCTTATTTAGAGAGAGTGAAAGAATAAATTTTTTTTATATCTTTAGATATAAAAAATTTATATGAAATTTGCTAAAACCTTTACTTTAAAAGAAATAGCCAGCATTATTAATTGCAAATATGTTGGTTCTGATGATTTTCCCATTAATGGAATGAATGAAATTAATGTGGTAGAATCAGGTGATATTGTATTTGTTGATCACCCAAAATATTATACTAAAGCCTTAAAATCTGCAGCAACTATTATTTTAATTAATAAAGATGTAGAGTGTCCAGAAGGAAAGGCTTTATTATTAACTGATGATCCATTTAGAGATTTTAAAAAATTAGTACTTTATTTTAAACCATTTCAAAGCGCACACAATGCAATTGCAGAATCCGCTAAAATTGGTAAAAACACAATAATTCAGCCCAATGTATTTTTAGGTAATAATGTTATTATAGGTGAAAATTGTCTAATTCACCCCAATGTAGTTATCTATGATGATTGTACAATTGGAAATAATGTGACTATTCATGCTGGAACAGTAATTGGGGCAGATGCTTTTTATTACAAAAAACGATCTGATTGTTACGATAAACTTAATTCGTGTGGTTCAGTAATTATAGAAGATAATGTAGATATTGGAGCTCTTTGTACAATAGATAGAGGAGTTACAGGTAATACTACTATTAAAAAAGGAACAAAAATTGACAATCAAGTACAAGTTGGTCATGATACTGTAATTGGTGAACGTTGTTTAATTGCAGCACAAACAGGAATTTCGGGTTGTGTAGTGTTAGAAGAACAAGTAACTTTATGGGGTCAAGTCGGAACAAATAGTGGAATTAGAATAGGTGCTGGAGCCACTGTTTATGGTCAATCTGGAGTTACAAAATCTATAGCAGGAGGAAAGTCCTATTTTGGTTCACCAATTGCTGAATCAAGAGAAAAATTTAAAGAAATAGTTCGTAATAAACAAAATTTACAGAAGTCTAAAAATTAAAAGAAATCCTTTTAAATACCCATATTAAAAGTGTAATTTTGCAAAGTTTTAATAATAAAATTAATTACACAATGAGCGTTTTAGTTAATAAAAATTCAAAAATAATAGTTCAAGGATTTACGGGTAGCGAAGGTACTTTTCATGCTACACAAATGATTGATTATGGAACCAACGTTGTTGGAGGTATAACTCCAGGAAAAGGGGGTCAAGTACATTTAGGAAAACCTGTTTTTAATACTGTTGCTGATGCTGTGAATTCAGTTCAAGCTGATACATCAATCATATTTGTTCCACCTGCATTTGCTGCTGATGCTATTATGGAAGCTGCTGCTGCCGGTATTAAAGTAATCATTTGTATTACAGAAGGTATTCCAGTTTCTGATATGGTTAAGGTAAAAAATTATATTGCAGATAAAGACTGTAGATTGGTTGGACCAAATTGTCCAGGTGTAATTACTGCTGGTGAAGCTAAAGTTGGAATTATGCCAGGATTTATCTTTAAAAAAGGTAGAGTGGGTATTGTTTCAAAATCAGGAACTTTAACTTATGAAGCAGCAGACCAAGTTGTAAAACAAGGTTATGGTATTTCAACTGCTATTGGTATTGGTGGAGACCCAATTATTGGGACTACAACGAAAGAAGCAGTAGAGTTATTTATG
>JAUYUF010000066.1 GCA_030694835.1 Flavobacteriaceae bacterium
ATGACAATTTGACACTAAAATTATCAAAAAATGTTTCATGAAATGCGTTCTAATTAGTTATATATATTTCAAAATAAACATATTTTATTGCAAAAAACTATCAGAAAAGTCGCTTATTTCTTAACTTGAGATAATAACCTAAAAACAATATTATGAGTAAATTTGATAAAAAAACTAGCACTTTACGAATCTTCTTTTAAGAATTTAGGAATAAAGTATAACCCTGCTTTATTAAAAGCAGTTACTAAAGGTTTAGGACCATCAATCTACAAAAGTGATGCAGAAAAAGTATCAGGATCTGACGTTAAGGAATTAGAAACTGTTAAAAAGAATTTTTTATCTAGTAAATACTAATTTCTGATTTGATGACAATGAATTATCAAAAGCATAACCATTATAATTAAAACTTTTTAAACCTTCTATAGTTTCAATATCATTCTCTACAATAAAGCGAACCATCATCCCACGCGCTTTTTTAGCAAAAAAGGAAATCATTTTTAATTCGCCATTTTTATAATCTTTAAATTCTGGTGTTATAATTGCTTTAACATTGAGTAATTTTTTGTCAATTACTTTGAAATATTCATTACTTGCTAAATTAATTAGATAATCATTTTCAGAAAGTTCCTTATTTAGTTCTTCAGAAACTTGCTTTTTCCAAAATTGATATAAATCTTTATTACTTCCAATTATTAATTGAGTCCCCATTTCTAAACGATATGGCTGAATTAAATCTAATGGTTTTAAAATTCCATATAAACCAGAAAGAATTCTCAATTTATCTTGTAAAACTTCTAATTGATTTAGAGATAAACTTTGAACGTCTAAACCTATATAAACATCTCCAGTAAATGCAAAAACAGCTTGTCTAGCATTTTCTTTGGAATTTATAGCTGTCCATTCTTGATTTCTAGTCCAATTTAACTCTGCCAATTTATCAGAAATATCCATTAAATCAATCAATTTTTTGGGGGATTTCTTTTTCAAAACCTCCATAATTTTTTCTGATTGATTCAAAAATATTGGAATTGAAAATTTCTCAATATTAATTTGATTTTCAAAATTCATTGATTTTGCGGGAGAAATCAGTATTTTAAATTGAGCCATTTTAATAATTATTTTAAATCATCGATTTTTTGTTGAAATTTCTCTACTAATTGCCCAACATGAAATCCGTCCATTAAAGCGTGATGAACTTCCACTGAGAAAGGCAACAAAAGTTTATCATTCTGTTGAAAACGTTTTCCAAAAACAAATTTAGGAATTCCACTTTTTTCACGTTCAATATTCCTAGCATGTTTAATAGAGGTAAAAGAAATCCATGGAACCGTTGATCCGAAAATCAAATCAATTTTATCCCAATGTTCTTCAAATATCTTACCCGCTTTCAATTCTTTTACAAGTTGTTTCCCTTTTGTATTAAAATCAAAAATGGTTGCTTCATTTTTAAAAAGACCGAAAAAAAATGAATTATCATCATTTAAAAAAGTAGAACCAATTTCAATAGAATCAAATTCAACAACTTTTTCATCTACAATTCGCAATCTAAATTCAGTAATGTCATTGGCAGCTTTCATCGAATAATATAAACAAGCTAGTGAAAATGATAATTTATTTTTCTTACAAAAAGCATGTAAATTGGTTATATCAATATTACAAGTTATACCAAAAAATGGATCATCAAAATTTTTAAAAAATTGATATTGAGTTTTTCTATTCCAAGTATTAATATCAAAGGGTTTCATTATACCTCTTTTTGATTAATAGTGTAATTGCGCCATTTTTCAAGAACATCAACCATATCTTGAGGTAATTCTGAATCAAAATTAAGTATTTCTTTAGTGACAGGATGCCTGAATCCAAGTGTTTTAGCATGTAGCGCTTGACGCGGTAATATTTTAAAACAATTCTCTACAAACTGTTTATACTTTGTAAAAGTGGTTCCTTTTAAAACCTGATCTCCACCATAACGCTCATCGTTAAACAAAGTATGACCGATATGTTTAAAATGTGCTCTAATTTGATGCGTTCTTCCAGTTTCTAATCGACATTCAACCAAGGTAACGTAATTAAATCGTTCAATAACTTTATAGTGAGTAACGGCTGGTTTCCCATGTTCACCATCAGGAAAAACACTCATTTGAAGTCGGTTTTTTAAACTTCTACCGATATGACCTTCAATTGTTCCTTCATCATTAATAACATTTCCCCAAACTAAGGCATTATAAACTCGATGCGTTTTTTTATCAAAAAATTGTTTTGCTAAATGAGCCATTGTAAAATCTGACTTTGCAACTACCAACAAACCACTGGTATCTTTGTCAATTCGATGCACTAAACCTGGTCTTTCATTGGAATTTTTAGGCAATTTTTCTACATGGAAAATTAAACCATTTACCAAGGTTCCCGAATAGTTTCCATGACCGGGATGAACCACCATTCCTGCAGGTTTATTAACTACAATTACCTCATCATCTTCAAAAACAATATCTAGCGGAATATCTTCCGGAACCAATAAATTTTCATGTGGCGGATGTGCTAAAACGACCCGTACAACATCAAAAGGTTTTACTTTGTAATTAGCTTTTACAGTTTGTTCATTTACTAAAACATTTCCTGCTTTTATAGCTTGTTGAACCTTATTTCGAGTTGCATTTTCGATGAAATTCATCAAAAATTTATCGACTCTTAAAGGTTCTTGGCCTTGAGTTGCGGTGTATTTATAATGTTCGTATAATTCTTCTTGTTCTAAATCATCAAAATTCAATTCCTTCATCATTATTTTCTATCAAATTTGTACTGTCTTTTACATTTCTTGGTATTCCTCCATCACCTAAAATGAATTCTAATTTAGAATTTCTAGGTATTTTTTGACCCGCTTTCACTTCTTTTCCATTATATATTAATCCTCTAACTACATCTAGCGCAATATCATCTACATAAGTTGGATTATCCCCGATTCTGTATCCAACTGATAATAATAAAGCTTTTGCTTGTCGATTCGTTTTTCCATAAAACTCAGGAACTGAAATCAATTCATAAGTTGAAGGATTCAATTTTAAATATATTTTTCGATTTTCTTTAACAAAACTTCCTGCTATCGGACTTTGCTCTATTACTGAATTCCCAGGAAAATCAGGATTGTATTTAGTAGAATCTACCACTTCATACCTTAAATCAAGATCTGATAAAAGCGCTTCAACTTGTTCCATTTGAACTCCTGCTAATTCTGGAACTTCAATTTTTTGATAATGATTAGTTTTAAATTTCAGCCAAAATAGCGCCACAATTACAAATAAAAATAGCGCAATTACTGCAAGAATTAACTGATTTAAAAACTCTTTACTTTTAAGAAATTTAATAAAACTCATAAATTTTTCAATGTTTCGAACAAAGATAACAAAGGATAAGATAGTTATTAGTATATTTTGATAAATTTGCTTTAAGCAAATATTCAATGATGAAAAAAAATGTAGCCATTATCATGGGCGGACACTCTTCTGAAGTACACATTTCTCTAAAAAGTGGTGAAATGGTTTATAACAATATAGATAGAAACTTATTTAATCCTTATCGGGTTCATATTTTAAACGATAAATGGGTTTTAGTCGATGAAAATGAAGAAGAATTCCCAATCAATAAACACGATTTTTCAGCAACTTTAAACGGGAGAAAAGTAATTTTTGATGTTGTTTTTAATGCCATTCATGGAACTCCTGGTGAAGACGGAACCATAATAGCATACTTTAAATTATTAGGAATTAAGCATACTTCTGCCTCGTTTTATTTGATGGCACTTACCTTTAATAAACGTGATTGTTTAAGTGTAGCAAAATCATACGGTGTTAAAACTGCCGTTTCTTATTATTTAAATAAAGGCGAAACTATCAATAAAAAAGAAATTATTGATAAGGTAGGTTTACCTTGTTTTGTAAAACCCAATAATGCTGGTTCAAGTTTCGGAATCTCAAAAGTGAAAGAGGAACATGAATTGTACGCTGCTATTGAAAAAGCTTTTACTGAAGATACTGAAATATTAATTGAATCATTTTTAGACGGAACTGAAGTTTCTGTTGGAGTTTTAGAATATAAAAATGAAGTGATCGTTTTACCAATGACAGAAATTGTTTCTGAAAACGAATTCTTTGATTATGAAGCTAAATATTTAGGTAAATCACAAGAAATAACTCCAGCTCGAATATCAAAAATTCAGCATGAAAACACTGAGAAAATTGCTAAAAAATTATACCTTTCGCTAAATATGAAAGGATTTACCCGTTCAGAATTCATTTTAATTGGTGATGAACCCTATTTCTTGGAAATGAATACGGTGCCAGGTTTAACACAAGAAAGCATATTTCCTCAACAAGCTGCAAAAGCAGGAATATCAAAAAAAGAATTGTTTACCAATGCTATAGAAATGGCCTTAAAATAAAAAATCATGAAAAAAGCTGTATTTCCCGGGTCTTTTGACCCAATCACTTTAGGACATGTTGATATTATTCAAAGAGCAATTCCTCTATTCGACAAAATTGTGATTGCTATTGGAAATAATTTTGATAAAAAATATATGTTTTCGTTAGAACAGCGTATTCATTTTATTGAAAAAACTTTCGAAGGAATTCCAAAAATTGAGATTACAACTTATCAAGGATTAACAGTTGATTTTTGCAAAAAAAATAACATAGATTATATTTTAAGAGGATTGCGAAATCCTGCCGATTTTGAGTTTGAGAAAGCAATTGCACATACCAATCGCGTCATGTCTCATATCGAAACGGTATTCTTATTGACAAGCGCACGAACTTCTTTTATTAGTTCAAGTATTATACGTGATATTATTAGAAATAACGGTGATATTTCTGCCTTAGTTCCTGCTGCTGTAATTGAAAAACAATGAAGAAACTGGTAGTGCTCTTTTATTGCATTGGATTACTTAAATTAAATGCTCAAAATTCTATAGATTTTACAACCATTTTTGAAAAATCAGATGGACTAGAATCTGCTACTTATGCAGAAACCATCGATTTCTATCAAAAATTAGCTGATTTTTATCCTGAAATTGAAATCAAAGAAATGGGAAAAACTGATAGTGGATTTCCTTTACATATAGTTATTTTTAATACTGATAAAGAGTTTGATTTTAAGAAAATTAAAGAATCTGGAAAATCAACTTTATTGATTAATAACGGAATACACCCAGGAGAACCTGACGGAATTGATGCTTCTATGATGTTTTTAAGAGACTTAGTTCAAAATAAAAAACTCTTAAAACAATATCAAAATACGGTGATATTTATTATTCCTGTTTATAATATTGGCGGAGCATTGAATCGAAATTCAACAACAAGAGCCAATCAAAACGGACCAAAGGAATATGGTTTTAGAGGTAATGCCAGAAATTTTGATTTAAACAGAGATTTTATTAAATCAGATACAAAAAACACATTAGCTTTTACAGAGATTTTTCATCAAACAAATCCAGATATTTTTATTGACACTCATGTATCTAATGGTGCCGATTATCAATATTCATTAACTCATTTATTCACACAACATAACAAATTAGGTAAGCAATTGGGTTCTTATCTTCATGAAAAAATGATGCCGGATATTATAGATGATTTAAATAAAAAAAATATTCCTGTAACACCTTATGTAAATGTATTTAATGCCCCACCTGATGGAGGTTTTTCACAATATTTTGATTCACCTAGATATTCTACAGGATATACAACTCTTTTTAACACTTTAGGGGTAATGATCGAAACGCATATGTTAAAACCTTATCCGAAAAGAGTTCAAGTAACATACGAGTTTTTATGGAGTTCTCTTCAATTTCTCAACAACAATGGAAAAGAAATTAAATTAAAAAGAGCGTTAGCCAATCAAGAATTTCAAAATGAGAATACATATCCAATACAGTGGAAAATTGACAGTACAAAAACATCAAAACTTCAATTTAAAGGATATGAAGCCGTTTATAAAAAAAGTGAAGTAACGGGTTTAGACCGATTGTTTTATGACCAAACCAAACCTTTTGAAAAAGAAATTACCTATTACAATTATTTCAAACCATCAAAAGAAATCGAAATTCCGATGGCTTATATAATTCCACAAGGATGGTGGAATGTGATTGAGTTGTTGAAAATCAATAAAATTGAAATGAAGCAGTTTGAAAAAGACACAACTTTAATCGTAGAATCCTATCAAATTGTTGATTACAAATCAAGAACTAAACCTTACGAAGGCCATTTTCCTCATTATCAAATCAAAACAAATATCATCAAAAAAGAAGTTAAATTTTTTAAAGGTGATTATTACATCTCTACAAAACAGAATGGAATTAGATATTTATTAGAAACTTTAGAACCTGAGGCGTCAGATTCATTCTTAAGTTGGAATTTTTTCGATTCAATTTTACAAGAAAAAGAAGGATTTTCTCCTTATGTATTTGAAGAGACCGCTAAAGAGATTTTAAGAGCAAATAATCAATTAAATATTGATTTTGAACATAAAAAAAATACGGATGAATCATTTAGAAAAAATGCTTTTGCTCAATTATATTTTATCTATAAAAACTCAGAATTTGCTGAGAACTCTTTTTTAATATACCCAATTTATAGAATTCCTTAGAAAAAGTAAAAAAGAAAAATTGCATAAATAAAAAATCTTGCAATCCTGAAAATTCCGAGGAATAACAACCATCTTAACGGATAGGAAGTTAAACCAGCTAAAAGTGTAGCGACAGAATAAGGCAGGGGTAAAAGTGCTGCAAATACAATAAAAATGCCACCCCATTTTTGTAAATTGATGACTAAATTTTGATGTTTGGTCAGTAACCAAGTATTGACTGACGGAATTTTATTTAAAAATCTCCCAATAAAAAAAGCCAATAATCCACCTAAATAAGACATCACTGACAATAATAAAACAATCCACCACGGACTAATTCCCATTTCAGCGGCTTGTGGCTCTGCCCAAACTATAAATAAATCGGGGGGAATCAAACCAAGAAAAGTTTCAGATAATCCAAAAAGTAAGTAAACATAAATGCCACTCACATTATCTACGATATGAATGAAAACTTCTTTGGTTGAAATGATATATTTTTCAACAATATAAACTACCGCAACTACAAAAAATATGATGAAAGATAAATTGATGAGATTGCGCACCAAAAAACGGAAAAGACCCGTTCGTTTCAGATATTGATAATATAGAATTGTAAATCGGTTTAAATCTTTCATGCTAATTTAGTTGTAAACAACTCGAAAATAAAAACGCGAATTTACTATTTAAATTGCACTTCATCGAACAATATTTTGATATTCGTATAAGTGCATTCTAATATATCTTTTAAGTAATTTTTATCGATATATTTTACATCAGAAATGCCTTCCTCCTTTTGTGGAATTAGTTTTTCTATTGTTAAGTTTTTCATTTCAAACCAATGAGAAATTTTTAAAATATTCCCATTTTTACCATCCGCATATATATGATAAGTGGTACTTAAGGGCTTTACAATTTCCAAATTTTTTACATTACACTCTTCTTCAACTTCTCTTAAAGCAGTCATTTCTCGTGTTTCACCATATTCAATTTTACCTTTTGGTAAATCCCATTTATCAAATCTATAAATCATTAACACTTCATCATCTTCATTTTTAACCAAACCACCGGCAGCTTCAATCACTTTAAAATAGGATTGAAACTTAGACCACATCCATTCTAAATCAGGATGATATAAACAAATTCCCTTTAACAAATCTTGATTCAAAAAAGAAATTATTTTTTCTATTTCAAAAGATTCAAAAGGAATCATAATCATCCCATTTAAATTTAATTTCGAATCAGTTAATATGATTGGATTTTCTTTTACAAAAACTTTATACATTTGCAGCATGATAAAAGACAAAGATATTGCAAAAAAAATTGCTGAATTACTTTTACAAATTAAAGCAGTTAAAATTCAACCATCTAATCCCTTTACATGGGCATCTGGATGGAAATCTCCTATTTATTGTGATAATAGAATTATATTATCTTATCCAATAATTCGAAATCATATTCGTCAGAATTTTGCCAAACTTATTTTAGAAGAATTTGGGAAACCAGACGTAATTGCAGGTGTAGCAACTGGAGCAATTGGTATTGGAGCATTAGTTGCTGAAGAATTAGGACTTCCTTTTGTTTATGTTAGACCTGAACCAAAAAGTCATGGAAAACAAAATCAAATTGAAGGATTTCTAGAAAAAGGTAGTAATGTTGTAGTTATTGAAGATTTGATTAGCACTGGAAAAAGCAGTTTAAATGCTGTTAATGCTTTAAAAGAAGCTGGGGCAAATGTTAAAGGAATGGTTGCTATTTTTTCCTATGAATTTGTAGAAGCTGCTGAAAATTTCAAAAGTGAAAATATAAAACTTCTAACTTTAAGTAATTACCCTACATTAATAGAACAAGCTTTAGACAGTAATTATATTTCTGAAAAAGAAATTGATGCGTTAAATGATTGGGGTAAGAATCCAAGTGAATGGTTAAAATTAACAACGTAATATGAAATTAGAAAGCCAAAAAAAAACAGTTAATAAATCATCTAAAGAACTTTATGATTTATTGACAAATGTTGAAAATTTCAAACAGTTTATGCCTTCATCAATTGAAAAATTTGAAGCTGATGAAAATTCATTTTTATTTGCTTTAAAAGGAATGCCAGAAATTAGATTAGTTTTAAAAGAAAAAGAACCTTTTAATAAAATTGTTTTAGCTGCGGCTAGCAGTAAATTACCTTTTACTTTAACTACAAAAATTGACGAGTTAAGTGATTCACAATCATCTGTTCAATTATTTTTTGAGGGAGATTTTAACCCAATGATGGCTATGATGTTGAAAGGTCCACTTTCAAAATTTATTGATACTTTATCAGACAGTATGGGAAATCTTTAATTTTATAGAAATTTAATTTCCTTTAAATTAAATGATTTCATTTGTTCATTTTCTAATTCAATAATAAGTTCACCTGAATCTGATACATCTTTAATCAAACCTAAAAATTTAATATTCCTACTATCTTCAAACATAGTGGGAATTCCTTTTTTATAGAGATGATTTAAATATTCTTCTTTAAGATTAATAAAATCTTTATTAGTCACTTTCAACAACTCTATTTCTAGATTTTTCAATAATATCTTCAATAATAAATCTCTATCAACCTCAGCATTAAGTTCTAACTTTAGAGATGTTACTTTTTCAATTTCTTTAGGAAACATTTCTTGATTTACATTAATTCCAATTCCAATAATAGTATCAGATATTTGACTGTCAACAATGGTATTTTCTATTAATATTCCAGCAATTTTAAATCCATCTGACAAAATGTCGTTAGGCCATTTAATACTTAATTTATCAGGTATATATAAGTTTATTGTTTTATATACTGCTACTGAAGTTGCCAAACTAATGTTAAATTGTAATGAAATATCTAGATCATAAAATTTCTTTAGAATACTGACCATCACATTCTTACTAGATTCAGATTTCCATACAGAACCCATCTGACCTTTTCCTTTTGTCTGAAAATCAGCAGTTACAATAGTAAAATCATCAATATGAGTTTCTCTTTTTAATCTTTTAAGAAATTCATTTGTAGAATCAATGGCATTAAGTTTGATTATATTCATCGTAGTAAAATAGAGCCTAAATGGATTCTGTAATTTACAAGTAAAAAAACAATAACTTTGCAGCAAAACTAAAAATTTTTTAATGACAAAAAAAACAAAAAGTATAGACGATTTAATCGCTGTAATCTTAAACGGAATTGATGAACTAAAAGGACAAGATGTACAATTACTTGACTTAAGAAAAATTGAAAATTCAGTATGTGATTATTTTATAATTTGTTCAGGAACTTCTAATACTCATGTAAATGCAATTACTGGTTCTATTCAAAAAATGACGAGCAAAAAACTCAAAGATCATCCGTGGCATGTAGAAGGCGAACAAAGTTCAGAATGGATTTTGTTAGATTATATCAATGTTGTAGTTCATGTATTTCAAAAACAAACACGTGAATTTTACGATATTGAAAGTCTATGGGGAGATGCCGCTATAACACATATATCATAAAATAATATTATCTTCATTTTAAAATTTATTAATGAATACACCAAATAATCAAGATAAAAAAGGAAAGTTAAGTCAGAAACCAAAATTTAATATTAATTGGTTTTATACTGCCGCTTTTATATTCCTAATTTTAATGTTTTTCCAAAATTCAGGATCAAGTGATGAATCTTTTAAAATTTCACTTACTAGCTTTGAAAAATATTTAAATGAAAATGATGTTCAAAAAGTAGAAATTTTTGCACAAGAAAGAACTGCTGGGGTTTATCTAACGCCTCAAGCATTAGAAAAAGAAATTCATAAAAAAAATGCTAAAAAAGGCGTTTTTGGAACCCCAAATCTAGGTGCACATTATCAATTACAATATGGTGATTTAAAACTCTTCCAAGAATTCTTGCAAAAAGAAAGCGAGAAAGGTCATCCTGTAGAGGTTAAATTCGAAGAATCAAGTAATTGGACAGAGATATTAGTTAGCTTTTTACCAATCCTACTTTTTATTGGGGTTTGGTTGTATTTTATGCGAAGAATGTCTGGTGGAGGTGCAGGTGGAGCAGGTGGACAAATTTTTAACATTGGAAAATCAAAAGCAAAATTATTTGATCAAGATACACTAGTAAAAACTACTTTTAAAGATGTAGCAGGTTTAGAAGGTGCCAAAGAAGAGGTACAAGAAATTGTTGATTTTCTTAAAACACCAGAAAAATATACTGCTTTAGGCGGGAAAATTCCTAAAGGAGCTTTATTAGTTGGACCTCCAGGTACTGGAAAAACTTTGTTAGCAAAAGCTGTTGCTGGAGAAGCTCACGTTCCATTTTTCTCATTATCAGGTTCTGATTTTGTTGAAATGTTTGTGGGAGTTGGCGCTTCAAGAGTACGCGATTTATTTAAACAAGCACAACAAAAAGCACCTTCTATTATTTTTATTGATGAAATTGATGCCATTGGTAGAGCGCGTGGTAAAAGTAATTTTACCGGTGGAAATGATGAACGCGAAAGCACTTTAAATCAGTTGTTAACTGAAATGGATGGATTTGGAACAGACTCC
>JAUYUF010000075.1 GCA_030694835.1 Flavobacteriaceae bacterium
TAGTTGAAAATGAAATGGATTATGATTTAATTCAATCTAAAATGACTAATTTAAGAAAGTTAGGAGTTCCTTATACGGATGATCAAATTAAAAATGCTGTAATCTCTATGCAAGAAGAAGCAGCTTTAATTGAACACAATCTGCGTCAAGATCCTGAATTTATTAAAAACTATGATAATAAGTTAGTACACAACAAAGAAATAGTTGCTTTAATAGCTTATTTACAACGATTGGGTACTGATATAAAACAATAATCATGTTAAGATTTATCAAACATAATTTAGAAAGCATTGATGGAGTTGGATTATATCCAATGATTTCATTAATCATTTTTCTCAGTATTTTTATAGGAATGCTTATATATGTATTTGTAATTCCTAAAAGTAAAATAGAAGAATTAAGTAATTTACCATTAGACATCAACGAATTAAATAATAAAGATTATGAGCAACAATAGTTCTTTTTGGAAACGATTCTTACAATCTGCAACTAAAGCAAAGGAAATAGAAAATGAAAATGAGATTTTACTTGATCATGATTATGATGGTATTCAAGAGTTAGATAATGTACTACCTCCTTGGTGGTTATGGGGATTTTATATAACCGTAATCATCTCAATCATATATTTGTTTCAAGCATGGTATTTTGATTCTTACAATCAACAAAAAGAGTTGGAAAATGAAATGAGAATTGCTTCAGAAGAAGTAGAAGTATACAAAGCTGCCAATCCGCAATTATTTGACACTTCTAATTTGGTTGCTTTAACAGATGAAGCTAGTTTGGCTGAAGGAAAAGCGTTATTTGCAACAAAAACATGTGTTGTTTGTCACTTAGCAGATGGTGGGGGAACAATTGGACCAAATCTAACTGATGAATACTGGATTTTAGGTGGTGGATTTGATAATGTTTACAATACTATTTCAAAAGGAGGTAGAGCAGGTAAAGGAATGATTGCATGGGAAACTGTTTTATCTGCAAAAGAACGTCAACTTTTAGCTAGTTATATACTATCTTTAAAAGGAACAACTCCCGCAGTTCCTAAAGCTGCAGAAGGTGAAATTTGGACAGAATAATAAATTAAATTAAAAAAAGACTTTTTAATTATTTGTCACTTTTATAGCTAATTATCCAATTTTATAGCGGTAAATTTGATTGAAATCAATTAAAAAGTCTTTTTATATCCTATGGAAACGACTAATAAAGAATCTTTTAGAGATTCTATTGCAACTATAAACGAAAAAGGGACCCGAAATTTTATTTATCCTAAGAAACCCAGCGGTTTTTTCTATCAATATAGAACCTATCTTTCATGGGTATTAATCTTTTTTATGTTTGCTTCACCATTTGTAAAAGTAAATGGGAATCAGTTTCTGTTGTTCAATATTTTAGAAAGGAAGTTTAATATTTTTGGATTTCCATTTTGGCCACAAGATTTTCATTTATTAGTGATTTCATTGTTGGTGTCTATCGTATTTGTCATTCTTTTTACCGTTATTTTTGGAAGAATTTTTTGTGGATGGCTATGTCCACAAACTATTTTTATGGAAATGGTTTTCCGTAAAATAGAGTACTTTATTGAAGGAGACAGATCTAAGCAGATAAAGCTTCAGAAACAAGCTTGGAATACTGAGAAAATCAGCAAAAAATTGACTAAGTGGATCTTATTTTTTATCATTTCATTTATTATTTCTAATGTATTTTTAGCGTATTTAATTGGAGGTGATACCCTTATCAAGCATATTCTAGAAGGCCCTGCCCATAATTTATCAACATTTATTTATTTACTGTTATTTACCAATGTTTTTTATTTTGTATTTGCGTGGTTCAGAGAACAAGCTTGTATAATTGTCTGCCCATATGGAAGGTTACAGGGTGTATTATTAGACAATAAATCAATCAATGTTGCCTATGATTATGTCAGGGGAGAAAGTGCTGCTGGTCGACAAAAATTAAGAAAAAATGAAGATAGAAAATCTGCTGGATATGGAGATTGTATCGATTGTAAACAATGTGTACAAGTTTGTCCAACAGGTATTGATATTAGAAACGGTACACAATTAGAATGTGTAAATTGTACAGCATGTATTGATGCTTGTGATGATATCATGGATAAATCTGGCTTTGACCGAGGATTAATTAGATATGCATCTGAAGAAAATATTGCTAAGAATGAACCTTTTAAATTTAATGTAAGACTTCAATTTTATACTGTTGTATTATTTCTTTTATTAAGTGTTTTTGTATTACTTCTATTTTTAAGAAATGATGTAGAATCAAATTTTTTGAGGTTACCAGGACAAACCTATCAAAATTTTAAAACAAATGGAGATGATATTATAAGTAATATATTTACTTATAATTTAGTTAACAAAACTACACATGATATGCAAAATTTATCATTTAAATTAATTTCTCATGAAGGTGAAATTGAAGTTATAGGAAATTTAATTGTGTTAAAAAAGCAAAGTTTATCAAATGGAACTATTTTTATTAAAATTAAATCTTCAGATCTAGAATTAACAAAAGAAAAAATTAAAATTGGCGTTTACAGTAATGGAAAGTTAATTGATACATTTAAAACTAATTTTTTGGGACCAAAAAAATAAATATATAAAATGAAAATAAAAATAAATTGGGGATGGGGTATTGTGATTGCATTAGCAACATTTATGATATTTATAGGATCTCTTGTATTTCAATTAGTTTTTAATAAGAAGTATGACCATCAATTAGTGTCTGAAAACTATTATAAAGATGAATTATTATTTCAAGTAGAAGTCAATAAATTAGAAAATGCTAAAAAACTCGTCGAAAATATCATCATTCAAAATAAGGATGGAAAACTTCTTGTCATTTTTCCAAAAGACTTGAATTTTTCTGAAATTTCAGGTAGCATATCTTTTCAATATGTGATGGATGAACAATTCGATTTTGAACAAAAAATAGAACTTACAAGTAATATTTTTGAAGTAGATCCACTAAAATTTAAAAAGGGAACTTGGAACCTTAAAGTTGATTGGAAATATCAAAAGGCAGCTTATTTATTTAAAGAAAAAATACATTATTAATATGTTTTTATCAGCATTTTTATTGGGTTTAGCAGGAGGTTTTCACTGTATAGGTATGTGTGGTCCCATTGCATTTATATTACCAATTGATAAACAGTCATCGGTTAAAATGGCTTTTCAAACTAGCTTATATCATCTAGGTAGGTTGTTAACATATTCATTTATAGGATTGTTATTTGGTCTTCTTGGAAAGGGCTTGTATTTAGCTGGAATTCAACAACAATTATCAATTGTAATTGGTGTGTTGATGATTGCCATTTTCTTTATTCCTTTTAATAAGTTATTGTCATTTAATTTTACATCACCTATATCAAAATTAGTAGTAAAAATAAAAAAGAAATTAGGTTTTTATTTAAATAAGAAATCTAATACTTCTATCTTTATTATTGGCATCTTAAATGGTTTCTTGCCATGTGGATTAGTGTATATGGCTTTAATAGGTTCTATAGCAATGGCATCGGCTTATAGTGGAGCCTTTTATATGTTTTTATTTGGTTTAGGTACAATTCCTTTAATGACCGGAGCTGTTTATTTAGGAAATTTTATTAATATAGCAGTTAGAAACAAAATTCAGAAAATGATACCTGTTTTTGTAGTTATCATTGGGATTTTATTTATTTTAAGAGGATTAGGTCTTGGAATTCCATTAATTTCACCTCCTAATGAAAGTTTAAAAGTAGAAAATCCTGTAAAATGTCATCATTAAATGATGTAATATGAGTGAGAAAGTACAATTAACAAATGATGATTTAAATTCTGTTAATTCTAATGTAGAATTATTGGAATTAATTCATCAAAAAAATATTAATATTGACGGCGTTCTTGATAAGATTTCCTATTATAAAGAGTTGCATAAGCTTCAAATAGAGCTTGTTAAATTTCAAAAATGGGTACATAATAATAAAAAAAGAGTTTGTATTATTTTTGAAGGTAGAGATGCTGCGGGAAAAGGAGGCACGATTCGAAGATTTACAGAACATTTAAATCCGAGAAGTATGCGCGTAATGGCGCTTGGTATTCCAACTGATGTTGAGAAAGGACAATGGTATTTTAGAAGATATATCAAACATTTTCCAAATCCCGGTGAAATTGTTTTTTGTGATAGAAGTTGGTACAATAGAGCCGTTGTAGAACCTGTAATGGGATTTTGTAATGAACCTCAATATGATAAATTTATGGCTCAAGTTCCAGAATTTGAGCATATGCTGTATGAAGATGGAATTATTATCATTAAGTTTTGGCTTTCTATATCAAAAGATGAACAATTAAAAAGATTTAAATCGCGCTTAATAAATCCTTTAAAGAGATGGAAATTTAGTCCAGTGGATCAAAAAGGACAAGAATTTTGGGATAATTATACCAAGTATAAAGATCAAATGTTTACAAGAACGCATACAAGTTACAGCCCGTGGATTATTGTAAAAACTAACGATAAACGAAATGCAAAACTAGAGAGTATGCGATATGTTTTATCCTTATTTGATTATGACGGAAAAAATAATGTATCTACCAATTTATTTCCTGATCCAAATATTGTAATGCGCTACTATCGTTCATCTAATTTAACAGATTAAGTTATGCGAAAAGTACAATTATCACCAAAGGATCTAAAAAAAATTAACTCAAAACGTGGGTTAATGGCGCTACTTACAGAAGAGCCTTATAATGTTAGAAAATCACTTAGATATTATAATTATGAAAGTAGTTTAAAAAAACTGCAAGTAGAACTAATCAAATTACAAACTTGGGGGATTGCTAATAATGAACGTATCATCATCATTTTTGAAGGTAGAGATGCGGCTGGTAAAGGTGGAGCTATTAGACGTATTACAGAACGTATCAATCCGAGACATTTCAGAATTGTAGCATTACCAAAACCAACTGAAGAAGAACGTACACAATGGTATTTTCAGCGATATGTGTTGCAATTTCCTAAAGCTGGTGAAATTGTTTTCTTTGATAGAAGTTGGTATAATAGAGCGGTTGTTGAACCAGTTAACGGATTTTGTACCAATCAAGAATATAAAATTTTTATGAATCAGGTAAATGATTTTGAACGAATGATTACGGAATCTGGTATTCGTTTGGTTAAAATTTATATGTCAATTACCAAAGAAGAACAAGAACAGCGATTTTCAGAAATTAAAAGTGATCCGTTAAAGCAATGGAAAATATCTCCAGTTGATGAGCGTGCGCAAGAGTTGTGGGATGTATATTCGCTTTATAAAACTAAAATGTTTGAAAAAACAAACACTAAAATAGCTCCTTGGAAAATTATTAATGCAGATAAGAAAATTACTGCTCGATTAAGTGCTATCCAATATATTTTAGATAGTATTCCTTATGATAAAAAAATTAAAGTGTAATTAAATTAATTGATTTCTTGCATTTTGTATCAAAAACCCAATTTCACCAGCAATTAATTTGCTGGTTTTTTTATAAATTTCTAAAGCATTAGATGTATTGTCAGCAATTTTTGGATCTGTAAAAGGTAGATGAAAACGTTTAACAGCTTCTGAAATAAAAGGACAATTTTCATCTGCATTAGAACAAGTTGTAATAGCAATAAATGGTTGCTTATTAATAGTATCATTATACACTTTAGAAAAACCTAATATTTTAGTTCTCATTTTTTTGAAACTAATTTCATACACAGGATTTTGATGTGAAAAATCTTTGATATGAAATTCAAAACCTACTTCTTGAAGTGTTTTAACAGTGTTGCTGAAAAAAGCAGTAGTTTCAGTTCCGCCAGAAAAACTATTGATATTATTTAATTGAAAATAATCAATAGCATAATGTGCCCACACTTGAGCAAGTTGACTTCGTCTTGAATTATGAGTGCAAATAAAATTTAAATTAACTGTTTTATTAGATTTTAATTCTTCAATAATAAAACTTGAAATATTTAATAGAAGTGATTTTCTTTCATCACTCATATCTAAATCTTTTAATGCCTTTTGAAAGAAAACATCGGTTTTTGTAGAGTTGTTATAAAACATACTGCTATTTTTGTGTAAAAATACGATGGATGTATCAATTGATTGTTATATTTAGGTTAACAAATTGTTAAGGATGAGAACATTTTCTATAGGAGATAAAGTAGCCGTTTTAGATGCAGATATGAAAGGAGTCGTTCTGAAAGTTTCTGAAAAACAGATTATTATACAAACAGAAGATGGTTTTCAAATGGATTTCACTCCTAAAGAATTGGTAAAAATAGAGGGAGATCAACGAGAATTATCAAAATTCAGCGATATTCACATGCAACAAATGCTGAAAGAAAAGCAACTAGAAAGTCCGAAAAGATCATTTCAAAAATTGCCTAAAGTTGATAAAATGCCTGCGATGGAAGTTGATTTGCATATTCATCAGCTGATTTCATCTACCAGAGGCATGAGTAATTACGAAATTCTATCATTACAATTAGATGAAGCAGAGCGTAAAATACAGTTTGCAAAATCCAAAAGAATTCAGCGAGTTGTTTTCATTCATGGAGTTGGAGAAGGTATTTTACAACAAGCACTTATAGAATTATTTCAAAAGTATCATGTTGATTATTATGCAGCATCATTTCAAAAATATGGAATGGGAGCAACAGAAATTTACATTTATCAAAATACAAAAGAATAAATTACCACAATGAATAAAATATATTTAGATAATGCAGCAACTACCGCTATCAGACCTGAAGTTATTGAGGCTATAACAGATTCAATGAAAACGGTTTTTGGTAATCCATCTTCTATTCATCAGTTTGGAAGAAGCGCCAAATCAGTTGTTGAAACGGCGCGAAAAAATATTGCCAATCACTTAAATGTAAGCTCTTCAGAAATTTATTTCACAGCTGGTGGAAGTGAAGCCAATAACTTAATATTGTGGAATGCAGTTGTTCATTTAGGGGTTAAAAGAATTATCACTTCTAAAATTGAACATCACGCTGTTTTACATAAAATACTAGCACTAAAATCTCAATATTATTTTGAATTAGAATTTGTTCAATTAGATCAATTTGGACAAATAGATTTAATTCATTTAAATGAATTATTAGAAGATACTTCTTTAAAAACCTTGGTTTCCTTAATGTATGTCAACAATGAAATTGGTAATATTTTGGACATCAATAAAGTAAGTGTGTTATGCAAGCAATATAATGCTTTATTTCATTCAGATACCGTTCAAGGAATAGGACATTTTAATATTGATTTACAAAAAACTCCCATTGATTTTATAACAGCAAGTGCTCATAAATTTCATGGTCCAAAAGGGGTCGGATTTTTATATGTGAAAAAAGGAATTTCAGTTAAACCAATGCTAATTGGTGGTGAGCAAGAAAAAGGTTTGCGTGCAGGAACTGAAAATATTCACAGTATTTTAGGAATGGAAAAAGCCTTGACAATTTCTTTAACCAATTTACCTAAAGAAAAAGTATATATTCAACACCTTAAAACTTATTTTATTAATAAGCTAAAAGAAATACCTGGACTTCAATTTAATGGAATATCTACTGATGCAACATACAGTAGTTATCATATTTTAAATGTTCGTTTTCCAATTGAGACTGATTTACTGCTTTTTAATCTTGATTTAAAAGGAATTGCGGTATCTGGCGGAAGCGCTTGTCAGAGTGGAGCTCAAAAGGGTTCACATGTTTTAGGCGAACTTTTACATGAAAAAGAAAGAAATAAAGCTTCTATTCGCTTTTCTTTTTCATATCAAAATACGATTGAAGAAATAGACTACACCATTTTAATTTTAAAATCTATAATAACTACTTAATTTGCTTGTAAAACAGATAAACAATTTCTGTATTTTTGCACGAAAATTACATTTATGAAACAAGTGTTTTACTCCTTT
>JAUYUF010000249.1 GCA_030694835.1 Flavobacteriaceae bacterium
CTCTGTTAAATTTCCATTTAAATAATAAATCTTATAATCACCATTTAGTAAACTATTTTGATAAGTTTCTTCTGATAATTTAGTTTTTCCATCATTGAAATAATAAATCCAAAAGCCAATTCTATTTTTATCTTTCATTTGACCTTGGCTTTTTAACTTTCCATCTTGATAAAAATAGGACACTTTTACAAGATCAGTTTTTGGATTATATTCTTTAGTAAAATCTGGTGTTTTAGAGTTTTTTTCAGTATAAAATTTAAATACTCCTATCTCTTTTCCATGAGAAAATTCACCCTGATACCTAATAGAACCATTTTCATATTGTTTCATCCACTTTCCATGACGATTTCCTTTCTCATCTAATTGATTTAATCCCTCTTGTGAAAAACTAACTTGAAATAATATTAATAAACAATTTAATAGCAATATTTTTTTCATCTAATTATGCTTTATTTTTTCCAATTCAATCCATTCAAGTAAATATTGTCTTTCTTGATTTGTAATTTCCCCATTATTGTGCAATAATAGATACGATTTTAAAGGCATTTTATTTTCTTCAATCACTTCTTCAATTTCATCTAATATATGTTTTTTCTGATTTTTATTATATATACTCCATTCAGAAAAATTAAGATGATCTTTACCTTCGTTAATATGGTTTGCTATTATCCAGGAAAATGGAGCAATCTGATTATACCATGGATAATTGGTATTATTAGAATGACAATCAAAACAAGAAGTATTTATTATTTCTTTGACTTCTAAAGTCAAATTCTTATCATTAATTATGTCATATTCAGATGGTTGTTCTAATATATTTTTATTGGGTCTTATAAATTGAATACCGATAATCAATCCTAGAATGATTTTTAAAATTAAAGACTTTTTCATTTTTTTCTTATTTTATATTCAAACTTAAAAATTAAAATTAGAGAAAATTATATTATTAAATCTCCATTAATAATTTTAATTGTTGCTCTGAAACTTTTAATAATTTTGATTTCACTAATCTAGGTAATAAAATTTGCCAATTTTTATTTTGTTTAAAAATAGTATTAAACAACGGATTTGCTTCTTTAATATTTCCGTTATTTGCTAAAGTAACAGCATACCAAAATTTCATTTCCAAATTATCAGGATTTAATTCCTGAGCTTTTTGATATAACTCTTTTGCTAATTTAAAATCATTTATTTCAACAGCCACATCTCCTTTATTCATATAATCATAAGCTGAATGAATATTGAGCAATCTCCTCATTTCTTTTAACGGATTTTCATGATCTTCTACTCTTAAATCAACAACTTTATCTTCCCAACTATTTCCATTACTTGTTGCTTTAACCACTAAAATAGCAGCAGATTGTTTTCCACGAATATCTCCCCCTTCACGTTCAGCTGCTTCCATTGCAAACAACATTCGCTCTGCTAAACTACCCTTTGAATTTTCAAAAGCTTTAGCCATTGCAGGCCAAACTGAAGGTTTTTCCATTAAATTTGCTTGGACAGAAAAATTATTTCCTAAAATATGACCCGCAAATTCTATACAATTATTTCCAGTATGAGTAGCCACATTTCCTTTTACATCTAAAATAGCTAATTGTCTTACTTCTCTTCCTTCATCAACTTTTAACAAAGCTTCTACTGCCATTTGTGGAGTTAAACCATTTTCTAATAAACTTAACCCTCTTGGCCCAAATGAAGGATTTACAAATGATTGAGTTGCTACAACACCAACTCCGGCTTTTCCCCAAGCTACAATACTTCCAACAGAAAACCAATGCGACTGTACAGCAACGCCCATTTCTCCTGTAACTGTATCTCTTGCAACAATTGAATAAGTATGTGCTAATGGATTTTCTTTATTATAAACTTGTTGAGATTTTACAGTACCAACAAACAATACTGTACAAATCATTAAAAAATATAGGTTTTTCATAAGTTAAATTTTTTTAATATTTTAAATTTAGTAATTTATTATTTATAAAGCATTGATACTAATATGCAACATTTATTGCATTTAAATAATTTAATGATTAAATTGCAATCAATTCCCACCTATAAAATTAATCAAATATACTTATTTGTACCATAATAGGTATTCTGTTTTTATTAGTGAATACCTTTTTTAAAATATTTAAATGGTCTAAAAAGATGAGACTCATTATTTGAGGAACTTTCCTAAATATATAAGTTTATAATCCGTTTTTGATTTATATTATTTAGGACACTTTCCCCCAGTTTGCTTTTCATTTTAGACCATTGTTTAAGGAATAAGAAACAGGGATTGGGGAATAGCGAATAGTAATTGACTTAAAGTGGTCAACCTATATCAGGGACGTACACATTTCTCTTTTCTCTTTTCTCTTTTCTCTATTCCCTTTTCACTTAATTTATTATTTACATTCTTACCTACTTCACTTTCTGATAAATAACTATCTTTGCACCTTTTAAAAAATATAAGACCTATTAAATGATAACAGTTAACGATATTTCGGTTCAGTTTGGAGGTACCACTTTATTTAGTGAGGTGTCTTTTGCCATCAATGAAAATGATAAAATTGCCTTAATGGGCAAAAATGGAGCAGGTAAATCAACCTTATTAAAAATAATTGCTGGTGTTAATAAACCATCATCGGGTGTTATTTCTGTTCCGAAAGATGCTGTTGTAGCCTATTTACCGCAGCATTTGTTAACTAAAGATCAGGCTACTGTTTTTGAAGAAGCCTCTAAAGCTTTTGCTGATATTTTTAAAATGAAAGCTGAAATTGATGCTATCAATGAGCAGTTGACCATCAGAACTGATTATGAAAGTGATGCATACATGAAACTCATCGAAGACGTTTCTACCTTAAGCGAGAAATTTTATGCAATTGAAGAAATTAATTTTGAAGCTGAAGTAGAGAAAGTTTTAAAAGGATTAGGTTTTGAACGAGAAGATTTTAATCGGCCAACTTCAGAATTTTCTGGTGGGTGGAGAATGCGCATCGAATTAGCCAAAATATTGTTACAAAAACCCGATTTAATTTTGTTGGATGAACCTACCAATCATATTGATATAGAAAGTATTCAATGGTTGGAAGATTTCTTAATCAATTCAGCTAAAGCAGTAATTGTAATTTCTCACGATAGAGCTTTTGTTGATAACATCACCAACCGAACTATCGAAGTGACGATGGGAAGAATCTATGATTATAAGGCTAAGTATTCTCATTATTTAGAATTGAGAAAAGATCGAAGAATTCATCAACAAAAAGCCTACGAAGAACAACAAAAAATGATGGCTGAAAACCAAGATTTTATCGATCGTTTTAAAGGCACTTACTCAAAAACAAATCAGGTACAATCGCGTGTTAAAATGCTAGAAAAATTAGTAATTGTTGAAGTGGATGAAGTCGATAATTCTGCTTTAAAATTAAAATTTCCTCCATCAGTTAGAAGTGGTCAATATCCAGTAGTTGTTACTGATTTATCCAAAAAATATGAAAATCATATTGTATTTAAAGATGCCAATATGGTAATTGAGCGTGGTCAAAAAGTGGCATTTGTAGGAAAAAATGGAGAGGGTAAATCTACTATGATTAAGGCCATAATGGGCGAAATTGATTTTGATGGAAAACTAGAGCTTGGACACAATGTACAAATTGGTTATTTTGCTCAAAATCAAGCTTCATTGCTGGACGAAAGTTTGACAGTTTTTGAAACTATTGATCAGATTGCTACTGGTGAAATGCGTACTCAAATCAAAAATTTATTAGGAGCCTTTATGTTTGGTGGTGATGATACTACTAAAAAGGTAAAGATACTTTCGGGTGGAGAAAAAACGCGTTTAGCGATGATTAAATTATTGTTAGAACCTGTTAATGTGTTGATACTCGATGAGCCTACCAATCACCTCGATATGAAAACTAAAGACATTATAAAAGAGGCACTGAAAAACTTTGACGGTACCTTGATATTAGTTTCTCACGACCGTGATTTCCTAGACGGTTTAGCTGAAAAAGTTTTTGAATTTGGACATCAACGTGTTAAAGAACATTTTGAAGATATTAAAGGGTTTTTGGAACTTAAGAAGATGGAAAGTTTGAAAGAGATTGAGAAATGAACAGCGAAAAGCGATGTGCGATGAGCGAAAAGGGAAAAGTAAACAGTAGGCAGTCGCAGTATTCAGAACTCAGTATTCAGTAGGCAATAGGCAATAGGCAATAGGCAA
>JAUYUF010000083.1 GCA_030694835.1 Flavobacteriaceae bacterium
TTAAAAAAGTCAAAAAACTACATCCATCACTAACGCCACACGATTTAAGACTCTGCGCTTATCTGCGTTTAAACTTATCATCAAAAGAAATTGCACCATTACTCAATATTTCTATCAGAAGTGTAGAAATTAAACGATATCGATTGCGCAAAAAAATGGATCTATCTCACAATTTAAGTTTGGTAAGCTATATACTTGAAATTTAACGATTTCAAAATTGATGATTTTACCACAACATTACCTCAACTATTTCGATATAGTTTTTAATTTTTGATAAAAACAATCCACTTCAATATTTCTTTAACAGTTGTATTCTACGTATATTATGAGTGATATCAGCCATTTTTATACACCTTAACATCATTTATTGAACTGTATATTTTTTGTATAGGTACAATTTTCAATGTTTTAAACCTAAAACATTAGATTTGATTAACTAAACTCAAAAATATGAAATCAACTATTTTAACATTCATTTTAGGTTTTGTATCCATTCTCACGTATTCTCAAAACGTTGACATTAAAGGAAATGTTGTTGACGCTAGCACCGGAAGTGCACTTCCGGGTGTGAATATTGTAGTAAAAAATACAAGCTTAGGAAGTACTACAGATTTCGACGGTAATTTTACCTTATCCAATGTTGCTATTGGGAAAACACTTGTTTTCTCCTATGTTGGATATCTACCTAAAGAAATTTTGATAAGTAATTCTAATTTCATTAATGTAACCCTTAAAGAAGACACTCAGAGCTTAGAAGAAGTTGTAGTGGTGGGTTATGGAACTCAAAAGAAAAGCGTAATAACCGGTTCCATTTCAAGTATTAAATCAAAAGATTTGGAAAAACTTCCGAATGGACGGATTGAACAAGCGCTTCAAGGAAAAACCTCTGGGGTGATTATCGCTTCCAATTCAGGTCAACCTGGCTCATCCTCAACAGTTAGGGTAAGAGGTATCACTACTTTCGATACTTATGGCGGTAACAGTCCGCTTTGGGTTGTTGATGGAATGATCGTAGATTCTGGTGGAATTGGGTATTTAAATCAATCTGATATCGAATCCATTGAAGTTCTTAAAGATGCTGCATCTTTAGCTATTTATGGTGCCAGAGCTGCATCAGGAGTAATTTTGGTGACTACCAAAAAAGGAAAATCTGGAAAAATCAGTGTTAGTTATACCGGTTTTACAGGAGTTTCTGCACCCGCAAAAAAATTGAAACTTTTGAATGCAACGCAATATGCTGCCTTGATGAACGAAAAATCTGTTGCAGGTGGTGGTAATGTTTTATTTCCAAATTTAAGCACTTATGGCTTGGGAACTGACTGGCAAGAAGCTATTTTTAACGACAATGCCATGCGTTCTTCTCATGAAATTAGTGTTAATGGAGGAAATGATATTTCTAGTTTTTATGTTTCTTTTGGATATATTAATCAAGAAGGAATTGTTGCTTCGGAAATTTCAAATCACAACAAAAAGAATATCCGTATCAATTCAACTCATAAGCTATCCGATTTATTTACCATTGGTCAAACTTTAGGATATACCAATCAAAAAAACTTAGGAATTGGAAATACCAACAGTGAATATGGAGGACCTTTAAGTTCTGCCATCAATTTAGATCCAATAACTCCTCTGGTAGTAACAGATCCTGCAATTGCCAATGCAGCTCCCTACAGCAATAATGCTGTGATGAGAGACCCCGCTGGAAATCCTTATGGTATTTCATCTATAGTAGGACAAGAAATGACCAATCCACTTGCTTATATTCAAACCCGACTAGGAAACTATGGATGGTCTGATGATTTTGTTGGAAACACCTATTTAGAGTTTAACCCAATCAAAGATTTGATATTCAAAACTTCACTTGGAGCTAAACTTGCCTATTGGGGTTACGAGGGATTTACACCAAAATATTATTTAAATGCTTCTACACTTACCTCACAAAACTTTTTAGGCAGAAGTAACAATAGAACATTTGGTTGGAATGTAGAAAACACCGTTTCTTATACTAAAAAGATTGATAAACACAACTTTACAGTTTTATTAGGTCAAGGAGCTTATATTGACAATAAAACAAGTGGTTCTAATGTTACCTATTTTAATTTACCAGTTACCAGTTATAAAGATGCTTCTTTTAATTTCAGTATTCCAGCATCTCAAAGATCTACTGGAGCTTACGATGGCATTCAACATAAAGTAACTTCCTTATTTTCTAGAGTAAATTATGATTATGACGAAAAATACTTGTTTACCGGAATTATCCGTAGAGATGGTTCTTCAAGATTCGGAACCAACAACAGATATGGTGTATTCCCATCCTTCTCTCTTGGTTGGGTAGTCTCAAAAGAAGATTTCTGGAAAGATAATCAATATGTAAATTCACTTAAAGTTAGAGGTGGATATGGAATAACCGGTAATGATGCCATTCCTGATTTTGGATATTTAGCCACTATTGGAGGTGGAAGAAACTATACCTTTGGAGATACCGGAACTACAATAACTACAGGATACAGTCCTAATGCTCCTGATAATCCAGATTTACATTGGGAAGAAACTGCACAAACCACCATCGGGATAGAAACTAAATTGTTTTCTAATTTTAATTTAATCTTAGATTATTATAAGAAAAAAACTACAGGTATATTACAATATACTGATATCCCTGGATATGTTGGATCTACTGGAAGTCCGCTAGGGAACGTAGCCGATATGGAAAATAAAGGTCTTGAGTTGGAATTGAGTTATCGCAAATCATTTGGTGATTTTAATTTCTCTGCCAATGGTAATATTTCATATCTAAAAAATGAAGTAACTTATTTGGGAATGAATAAAGATTTCATTACCACAGGTGTTGCAGGATTCCAATCAATGGGTGCAATTACCAGAACACAAGTTGGACAATCATACAACTCTTTCTTCGGTTTCCAAACTGATGGAATTTTCCAAAATATGACTGAAGTAAATGCTTATACCAATTCTTTGGGTGGCTTAATACAACCTACTGCAAGACCTGGTGATTTTAAATGGGTTGATACCGATGGAAATGGTACTATAACTGATACTGATAAAACATTTTTAGGAAGTCCGTTACCAAAATACACCTTCGGATTTACCCTTAACTTAGACTATAAAGGATTTGATTTTCTTTTATTTACGCAAGGAGTTACTGGCAACAAAATCTTCCAAGGATTGCGCCGTTTAGATATAGCTGAAGGTAACTATCAAACTGTTGCTTTAAGTCGTTGGACAGGAGAAGGAACTTCAAACACTTTCCCACGCCTTATCAATGGAGATCCCAACGGAAACTTTAGCAAACCATCTGATTTTTATCTACAAAAAGGAGATTATTTAAGACTAAAAACCCTTCAGTTAGGATATACTTTACCTAGTTCAATTATTAGTAAAATTAAAGCTACAAAATTGAGACTTTATATCACGGGTGAAAACCTATTAACCCTAACAAAATACACAGGTTTTGATCCCGAAATTGGTGGAAATGTTTTAGGAATAGACCGAGGATATTATCCACAAGCCCGTTCATTTATGTTTGGAGCTAACATTCAGTTTTAAAAAATATAAAATTATGAAATTCAATAAATTAACGTTTTTATTAATTGCTGGTGCAATAATAAACACAATGATATCATGTAGTGATGATTTCTTACAAGTAGATCCAAAAGGACAATTCCTTTCAGGAAGCTATTATACTGATCAAGAACAAGCATATACTGGTCTTGTTGCTGCCTATGATGTGATGAGAAAAAACTCTGGTGGTTTTGAAAATATGATTACCATGATGACTGCCGGTTCAGATGACCAATATGCGGGTGGTGGTGGAGCTTCTGACGGAGCTGGAATCCAATCATTTTCTAATTTCACCATCAGTCCAACTACAATTCCTCAAAGTTTTTGGAATGATTATTATCAAGGTATTTTTAGAACCAATATCTTATTGGTAAAATTACCAGGTGTTCCTATGGATGCTACTTTAAAAGCGCGCTATATAGCTGAAACTAAAGCACTACGCGCCTTCTATTACTTCAATTTGGTAAATTTGTTTAAGAATATTCCTTTAACTACAGAGCCCATCAGTCCAGATCAATTTTATAACATCACTCAAGCTAAACCGGCTGATGTTTATATACAAATTGAAAAAGACCTCACCGATGCCATTGCAGTTTTACCGGGTGGTATAAACAGAGTTACAGAATCCGGTAGATTTAATAAAGGAGCTGCACAGGCATTACTTGGAAAAGTTTACTTGTATCAAGGTAAAAATGCTTTGGCTGCCGCACAATTAGCACTCGTAAACGGAACACCGGGAAGTACCAATCAATATGGAAACCGATTGCTCGCTAATTACAACGATCTTTGGGTAGTCAGTAATAAATACAATACAGAATCCATTCTTGAAGTTGCACATAGCAGTGCTGGAAATTCAGGATGGGGTAACTGGGGAAGTGGTTCTGACGAAGGAAATACTGTAAATGTAATGGCAGGTCCAAGAGGTTATTCAAGACCTGTTGGTTCTACAGCACCTAATTTACCATCTGGCTGGAGTTTTAATGTATTTACTCAAGAATTTTACGATGTAATTAAAACTGATCCACGATTTGCAGCAACTGTTTTAGATTTAAAAGCATTAAAAACTGCCGGACAAGCAGATTATATCCCTGGATATCAAGATACCGGATATTTTTTAAATAAATTTACACCTAGACAAACTGATGTGCACACAGGTGCAGGAGATGCCGTTTTAAATTACAAGCAAAATACCTATGCCATCAGATTAGCTGATACTTATTTAATGGAAGCCGAAGCGTTAGGCGGAACTGGAGCTAGAGCTCAAGCACTGTTAGATGCTGTAAGAGCTAGAGTTGGACTACCATCTGTTCCTGTTACATTAAATGCCATTGCTGATGAAAGAAGACTTGAATTGGCAGGTGAAGGATTTCGATTTTTTGATTTAGTAAGAACTGGTAAAGCAGCGGCTAAATTATCAAGTAGAGGATTTGTTGCCGGTAAACATGATATTTTCCCAATTCCTTATAGAGAATTAGAAAACACCAAATTGGTACAAAATCCTAATTATTAATTAAATAACAAATATTTGATTATGAACAAATTAAATTTATTATATAGCTTCGTTCTTTTACTGGCTATTACAATGGTAAGTTGTACTGAAGATGGAATTGATCAAGATCTTTCATTTTTAAATACAGCTAATTCCGCAAATTATGGCAAAATTTTCGACATCAGCAATGACAATTCCGGTAATGTAAAAATTACTCCTACCGGAGAAGGTGTTACTTCATTTAGCGTTATTTTTGGACATGGTACTGCGGCACCCGTTAAAGTAATGCCCGGGAATAGCACCACCTACGCTTATCCTGAAGGAACTTACACTGTTAAAATCACGGCTTCTAATATTGCCGGACAAACGGTAGAAAATTCATATCCTTTAACGGTAACTTACAGAGCTCCGGAAAATATAGTTGTTACTAGAAATATAGCTGGTTATAATTTAACAGTTTCTGCAACGGCTTTATATGCTAAATCATTTTTAGTTTATTATGGAGCTGTAGCTAACGAAGTAGGAAAACCAATGGCAATTGGACAAACACTTCCTGCATATACATATCCAGTAGCAGGAAATTACAATTTAAAAATTGTAGCATTAAGTGGCGGAGCTGCAACTTCACAAATCATTGTTCCTATTACAATTTACGAACCATTCGGGTTACCAATTACATTTGATAATCCTTTTGTTAATTATTTCTTTGGAACTTTTGATGATTGGGGTCAACAACAATTTGCAACAGTAGACAATCCTTTTCCATCTGGTTTAAATACTACTGCAAAAGTTGGAAAATTTACCAATGGACATGCAGGTTGGAGCGGAACTTACAGTCCGTTAAACAATCCTATCGATTTTGCTTTGGGAACTAAAATTAAAGTTTTAGTTTACAATCCTGATACTGCAAACATTGGTAAAAAATTAAATATAGAATTAGAATGGGCTGTTGGTGGAACTCCAGCTAATGGTGTAGCAGTGTTAAAAATGCCTTTCACCACGTCAGGTGCATGGGAAGAATTGGTATTTGATTTTGGATCTATTTCAGGAATCCCTGCTGGTTCTAAATTCACTCAACTTGTTTTGCGTTTTAATGACACACAAGATGGTACCCAAGAAATTTTCTATGTTGATAATTTTAGACTAACTAATTAAAAATAAGATAAAATGAATAAGATTTTAAAATACTTATCAGCACTATTCTTATCATTGACCTTACTATTTATAGGATGTCAAGAAGATGAATATTCCTTAGGCGATTTAACAGCTCCATCTGGACTTGTAATCAATACAGAGATTGTAGGTGCTAATACTGCCAATCCAAATGGTGATGGTTCTGGAGATGTAAAAATAACTATTACTGCTACCAATGCACTCGCCTTTAAAATTGATTTTGGAACTTCAACTACCCTAAACCTTGTTCCATTAGTGGATGGAAAAGTTACCAAAAAGTTTACAACTACAGGTGTTAATACTTATAGACTAACCGTTGTTGCTTATGGCAAAGGCGGATCTTCAGCTAATTTAACAAAAGATATCACTGTTAGAAGTGATTTTAATCCAG
The DNA here is from genome assembly GCA_030694835.1 of Flavobacteriaceae bacterium. Classification (GTDB taxonomy): domain Bacteria; phylum Bacteroidota; class Bacteroidia; order Flavobacteriales; family Flavobacteriaceae; genus JAGXRT01. The sequence goes on from JAUYUF010000083.1 coordinate 6,636, forward strand.
CTCCGGCACTTGTAACTGCTTTAACAAATAATGCAACCAAATCTTGGAAAGTTGATAAAAGTGTACCTGGTCATTTTGGTGTAGGACCATGGAATGTGGGCTCTGTAAGACCAGAATGGTGGGCTGCTGCCATTGATGAAAAAGTAAATTGTTGTAATTGTTTTTATACTGCAAGATTTACATTTACTAAAGTAGTTGCAACCAATACCTATACCTTAACAGTGGCTACACCAGACGGTGCTTTTACTAAAACAGGTGCATTAG
>JAUYUF010000095.1 GCA_030694835.1 Flavobacteriaceae bacterium
AAAACCAGGTGAACATGAAACAGAAATCCATTCTATTTTATATGAATATGGATTACCTTATGAATTTCCATACCAAGTACAAAATGAAGCTAATCAATTAAGTACTGAAATTACTCAAGCTGAAATTTCTAAAAGAAAAGATATTAGGGGAGTAACCACTTTTACTATAGATCCAGCTGATGCTAAAGATTTTGACGATGCACTTTCATTTAGAGTTTTAGAAAATGAAAATTATGAAGTTGGAGTTCATATTGCAGATGTTACTCATTATTTAACAGAAAACACAATTCTTGATGAAGAAGCTTATAAAAGAGCAACTTCTGTTTATCTAGTTGATAGAGTTGTGCCCATGTTACCAGAAATTTTATCAAATGAAGTTTGTTCTTTAAGAGCTCATGAAGATAAATTAACTTTTTCAGCCATTTTTGAAATCAATAATAAAGCTAAAATTGTTCATCAATGGTTTGGTAAAACAGTTATGCATTCTGATAAACGATTTACTTATGAACAAGCTCAACAAATCATTGAAAAGGGAATTGATAAATCCATTTTAGAGAATAATGAAGTTAAATCAGTTGAAATTTCGGAAGCAATTTTAAAGTTGAATGATTTAGCAAAAATACTTCGTAATGAAAGAATTTCAAAAGGAGCTATCACTTTTGATAAGATTGAAGTAAAATTTAAGTTAGATGAAAAAGCTAATCCAATTGGAGTTTATTTTAAAGAATCTAAAGATTCTAATAAATTAATTGAAGAATTTATGTTGTTGGCTAATAAAAAAGTAGCAGAATTTATTGGAAAAACTAAAGATAAATCAGAAGAAAAAACCTTTATTTACCGAATTCATGATGAGCCAAATATTGATAAATTATATGCCCTTAATGGTTTAATTACAAAATTTGGTTATAAAATTAAAATGACCTCGCAACGCGATATTTCTGAATCTTTAAATATGTTATTGAAAAATGTCCAGGGTAAAGCAGAGGAAAATATGATTGAAACTTTAGCAATTAGAACCATGAGTAAAGCGGTATATTCTACCGAAAATATAGGTCATTACGGCTTATCATTCACACATTATTCACATTTTACTTCACCAATTCGTCGTTATCCAGATGTGATGGTTCATCGTTTATTACATCATTATCTCAATAATGGTAAATCACCAAATCCTTTAAAATATGAAGAAATGAGTGAACATTGTTCTAATCGTGAAATGATGGCTTCCTCAGCAGAGAGAGATTCTATAAAATATATGCAGGTTAAATACATGCTTGATCATCAAAATGAAGTTTTTGAAGGTGTTATTTCTGGAGTTACAGAATGGGGAATTTATGTAGAAATCATCGAAAATAAATGTGAAGGAATGGTTCGTATTCGTGATATAAAAGATGATTTTTATATCTTTGATGATAAGCAATATGCTTTGGTTGGACAATCAACTAAAAATATTTTACAACTCGGATCTAAAGTTAAAGTTATTGTTAAAAAAGTAGATTTAGAAAAGAAACATTTAGATTTCAATTTAGTTAAATAGAAGACTTATTTTTAAAAAAGGTACAGTATTTGTACTATCAAGATAAAAGAAAGATGAAAAATATAATTAGAGTATTAATTTTTTTACTTCCAATTTATGTTTTCTCACAGCAAACTGTGAGTAGTAATTTTGGTGATTTTAATATTATTAAAACATATAATGCGTTAAATATAGAGTTATTTAAAAGCCATGAATCTAAAGTTGAAATCATAGCTCAAAATCCTAATAATGTAGTTGTAAAGAATGTAAATGGAACGTTAAAAATTACTTTAAAACTTCAGGAAACCTTTAAGGGTGATGTATATCATATTAAAGTATTTTATAATAATAACTTAGATATTATTGATGCAAATGAAGGAAGTGAAATTAGTGCAGCCCATATTATTAATCAACCTAATTTAGAAGTTAAAACACAAGAAGGAGCTAAGATAAACTTATTGGTAGATGTAAAATATTTAACAGTTAAATCAGTTTCAGGAGGTGTAATTCAGCTAAAAGGTAAAGTTAAAAATCAGAATGTCGAAACTAATACTGGTGGAATTTACAGAGGTTTTAATTTAGTTTCAGAACATTCTTATGTTGTTTCTGCAACAGCAGGAATTTCAGAAGTCTCTGCTACTGATTTACTTGATGCAAAAGTTACATTTGGTGGTGAAATCTATTATAAAGGAAATCCTGAAGTATTAAATACCAAGAAAGTAGTAGGTGGAACTATAGAGCCCAAAAAGTAATAATTATTAAAATATTTCAATAATAAATTATTAGTTTATAAAAATCAGTACATTTGTTATATTAAAAATTTAGAGTTATGATAACACAAAATATTTTTTTAGGGATGATTGGTCCAGGTCAAATTGGTATCATTTTACTGATAGTATTATTATTATTTGGAGGTAAAAAGATTCCTGAATTAATGAAAGGACTTGGTTCTGGTATCAAAGAGTTTAAAAAAGCAGCCAAAGACGATGATGCTCCTAAAGATTCTTCATCAGAAGAAGAAAAGAAATAAAAAAAATCCTGAAGAAATTCAGGATTTTTTTATGGGTTGAATATAGATTATTACTTCTTTTTATCTGGAATAATAGTTCCCATTTGATTGGCAGCAATTAACGAAGCTGTCATATCATTTAACATATTACTAGCCGCCGATGGTGTATTAG
>JAUYUF010000103.1 GCA_030694835.1 Flavobacteriaceae bacterium
TGCTGTTGTACAAGTAACAGTAAATACCACTACTCCATCTACCGAAGGTTCGTTTTTGGCAGCTAGTGGAACGATAGAAACTGATCAACATGCAGACATTAGCACCCGAATGATGGGTTATGTAACCAACGTTCATGTAAAAGTTGGTGATAACGTAAGCAAAGGTCAGTTGTTGGTAAGCATCAATAATACTGATATTTTAGCCAAAGAAGCTCAGGTTAAAGCTGGAATTATTCAAGCTAAAGCAGGATTAAAAAATGCAGAGAAAGATTATAATAGATTTAAAACTTTATTCAGTCAAAATAGTGCTTCTCAAAAAGAATTAGATGATATGACTACCCGTTACGAAGTTGCTAAAGCACAATTAGAAGCCGCTCAACAAATGCAAAATGAAGTAAGTGCACATTTATCCTATAGCAATATTAAAGCACCTTTTAGCGGAACTATTACGGGTAAATATGTAAATAATGGAGATATGGCCAATCCGGGAATGCCTTTAGTAAGTTTAGAAGCTCCGGGTAAATTTGTAGCAACTGCTATGATTCCGGAAACTGAAATTACCAAGATTAAAAAAGGAACTTCTGTAAAGGTTACAGTTAAATCTACTGGAGATCAATTAACAGGTAAAGTTTCAGAAGTAAGCAATTCTGCTCGTTTAACAGGTGGACAATATATCGTAAAAATAAGCTTAGATAAATCAGATAATCAATTATACTCCGGAATGTTTGTAACCACTCATTTTCCTATAACTGTTACTGAAAATAATAGGGTAAGTGTTCCTAAATCTGTTTTGGTTAAACGTGGGGAATTGATGGGAATTTATACCGTAAGTCAAGCGAATACCGCTATTTTACGTTGGGTTCGTGTTGGAAATACAATGGGTAATGATGTAGAGATTTTATCGGGATTAAATCAAGGTGAAACCTACATTGTAAGCGCCGAAAGTAATTTATATAATGGTGTGAAAATCGCTATCAAACAATAAAATTTAGAAAAATGAAAAACGGTTTCGCAGCGAAAATATCCGAATTTTTCTTGCAATCAAAATTAACAATCTTACTAATGGTTTCTTTTGTACTATTAGGATTATACAGTTCTTATTTGATTCCGAGAGAAGAAGAACCTCAAATAGAGGTGCCATTAGCCGATGTATTTGTTCAATTTCCAGGTGCTACACCTGCAGAAATGGAATCGAGAGTCGTAAAACCACTAGAGAAAATGATCTCTAATTTACCGGGTGTAGAGTATGTCTACTCTACCTCTATGAAAGAACAAGCCATGGTGATTGTTCAGTTTTATGTAGGAGAAAATGTCGAAGATTCTTTTGTACAACTCTACAATGAAATCAATAAACATATGGATCAAATGCCGCAAGGTGTTTCAATGCCATTGGTTAAAACGCGTGCTATTGATGATGTTCCTGTTTTGGGATTAACTCTTTGGAGTGAAACAACCGATGATTTTCAATTGAAACAATTGATGTCTGAAATCAATTCGGAAGTTGAAAAAGTAGATGGGGTTGGAATTACCAAAATAATTGGAGGAAGAAGCAGACAAGTTAGTGTTGTTTTGGATAAAGATAAAATGGCAGAAAATAAGGTCGATTTTATCAATGTAGCACAGAAAATACAAATCAGCAATCAACAATTTTCTTCAGGAACTATTAAACATAATGACACTGAATTTGTTGTCAATACCGGTAATTTTTTAAGTTCGGTTGAAGACGTTGAAAATTTAATTGTAGGTGTTAATAAAAATACACCCGTTTATTTAAAGCAAATTGCTTCAATAAAAGACGGCCCTGAAAACCCCGTTTCGTATGTTTCATTTGGTTATGGAAAAGCAAATGATGAGAACTCAAAATTTCCTTCAGAATATCAAGCGGTAACTTTATCCATCGGTAAACAAAAAGGTGGGGATGCGATGAAAGTATCCAAAGTTATTTTGGATAAAATGGAACATCTAAAAAAGGATTTAATTCCCAATGATGTTCATGTTTCTATAAGTAGAAATTATGGAGATAACGCATCAGATAAAGTAAATGATTTATTGGTCAATTTATTAATAGCTGTTTTATCTGTTTCACTAGTAGTTATGCTTGCTATGGGATGGAAAGGTGGATTAGTTGTATTTCTATCCGTCCCTATCACTTTTGCATTGACAATTTTCAGTTATTACTTCATGGATTATACCCTAAACGGGATTACTCTATTTGCCTTAGTATTTGTTACTGGTATTGTGGTAGACAACTCCATTATTATTGCTGAGAATATGCATCGCCACTTCCAAATGAAGCGATTGCCGTTTAAACAAGCAGCTATATATGCTATTAATGAAGTTGGAAATCCAACCATTTTAGCTACTATTATCGTTATTGCATCCGTATTACCGATGGCATTTGTATCTGGTTTGATGGGACCTTATATGAGTCCAATTCCAATTGGGTCTTCTATTGCCATGTTTATTTCACTTTTTGTTGCCTTAACAATTACACCATATTTAGGTTTTCTTTTCCTTCAAGAAAAGGATAAAAAAGGTAAAAAGGAAACAAAAGGAGTTGAATTACACGATACGAAAATTTACCTATTATACACCCGATTTTTAAATCCACTTATTGATAATAAGAAAAAACGCTATCTATTTTTCGGATTGAATATATTACTTTTTGTATTTACTGTAAGTTTATTCTTTACCAAATCTGTTGGGGTTAAGATGTTACCATTTGACAATAAGAACGAGTTTCAAATTGTAATTGATATGCCAGAGGGCACAACATTGGAACGAACAGCCATGGTAACTCAAGAAATTGCACAGCTGGTTGGTCAAAACTCAATGGTAAAAGATTATCAGAGTTACGTAGGCACCGCATCACCGATTACGTTTAACGGATTGGTGCGTCATTACGATTTAAGAAGAGGTTCAAATGTAGCTGATATCCAAGTGAATTTAATTCATAAAAATGACAGAAGTATTCAAAGTCATGATATTACAAAAGCGTTCAGACCTCAGCTTCAATCTATTGGAAAAAAATATAATGCTAATATCAAAATTATCGAAGTTCCACCAGGACCACCTGTTTTATCAACTTTGGTAGCTGAAATTTACGGACCTGATTACCAAGAACAACTTAACATCGCACATCAACTAAAAGAAAAAATGGAGAAAACTACCGATGTGGTTGATGTTGATTGGATGATAGAAGCAGATCAAAAAGAATTCAATTTTGAAGTGGATAAAGAAAAAGCTATGTTAAATGGTATTGCTCCACAACAAATTGTTGCAACATTAAATATGGCTCTTTCTAACCGTCCTATTAGTAAATTATCAAAAGAATCTGCTAATAATGAAGTAGGAATTGTATTACAATTAGCAGAAAAAGATAAATCATCTATTCAAGATTTACTTCAGCTAAAAGTAATTTCACAAATGGGACAAGCGGTTCCTATAAGTAACTTGGTAAAAGTAACTGAGAAAGAAATTGATAAAAGTATTATGCGTAAAAATCAGCAACGCGTGGTATATGTTACTGCAGACATGGCTGGAGCATTAGAAAGTCCGGTATATGCTATTTTAGAACTATCAGAAAAATTGAAGGATATTAAACTGCCAGCTGGATTTAACTTAAATGAAGAATTTACACAACAACCTGCCTATAATGATAATTATACTGTAAAATGGGATGGTGAATGGCAAATTACCTATGAAGTATTCCGTGATTTAGGTTCTTCTTTTGCTATTGTAATTATCTTTATTTATATGATTTTAGTAGGATGGTTCCAAAGTTTTAGAACTCCTGTGGTAATGATGATTGCTATTCCTCTATCGTTAATAGGAATTATTTTAGGACACTGGATGTTGGGCGCCTATTTTACAGCCACTTCTATGATTGGTTTAATTGCTTTAGCAGGTATTATGGTTAGAAACTCAGTATTACTCATTGACTTTGTTAATTTACGATTGGAAGATGGTGTGCCCTTAAGACAAGCGGTGATAGAAGCTGGCGCTGTTAGAACTACTCCTATTTTATTAACTGCAGGAACAGTAGTTATTGGCGCTTTTGTGATGTTAGGAGATCCTATTTTTCAAGGATTAGCCATCTCTTTAATGGGGGGTACTATTTTATCGACTGTTTTAACCTTATTGATGGTTCCGTTGATTTATTATTTTACAGAAAAAAACAGACAAAAATAAATAACAACTATGAAATTATTATTTATCACCACCATTCGGGAATATGAAAAACACATTCCTGCCCTTTTTAAAAAAGCCGGAATAACTGCTTTTAGCAGTACTGATATCAAAGGATACAATACTTTAGCCACAGAAAATCCGATGGATAATTGGTTTTCCTCTATGGATGAAAATTTGGAATCGAGCATATTTTTTACCTTTACATCGGCAGAACTTATCGATGTGATGTTAGAACAAATAGCCGAATTCAATATAAAAGTTGAAGGACAAAATCCGATGCACGGAATTGTAATGGGAATCGAAAAATTTGTTTAACTA
>JAUYUF010000026.1 GCA_030694835.1 Flavobacteriaceae bacterium
GTCATCAATTTTTACCCTATATCATTTTAGTTGTTGATGAATTTGCTGATTTAATTATGACTGCTGGCAAGGAAATTGAAATTCCGATTTCACGTTTAGCTCAACTAGCTCGAGCTATTGGAATACATTTAATTGTTGCAACTCAACGTCCATCAGTAAATGTTATTACAGGTTTAATTAAAGCAAATTTCCCATCAAGAATAGCATTTAGAGTAACTTCTAAAATAGATTCAAGAACCATTTTAGATGGTTCAGGTGCCGATCAACTGGTTGGAAAAGGCGATATGTTATATTCTGGAGGAAGCGATTTAATTCGTGTTCAATGTGCATTTATTGATACGCCTGAAGTAGAAAAAATAACGGAGTATATAGGTTCACAAAGAGCTTATTCTAATGCTTATTTATTACCAGAATATACTGGTGAGGATAGTGGCACAAGTATTGATATAGACTTAGGAGATAGAGATGAATTATTTGAAGATGCGGCTAGACTTATCGTAATTGCTCAACAAGGTTCTGCCTCTTTACTTCAAAGAAAGTTAAAATTAGGGTATAATAGAGCTGGAAGATTAATAGATCAGTTAGAAGCTGCCGGTATTGTTGGACCATTTGAAGGTAGTAAAGCACGTCAGGTTTTAGTTCATAATGAAATCGCTCTTAATCAGTTATTAAACAATGAAAAAAACAATATTTAAAATGAGAAATGCTTTTATTTTTTTATTATTAATTACTTCACCTTTTCTTATAAATGCGCAAGGAAATTCTGCCAGAACATTATTAGATGAAGTTTCTTCTAAAATTGAATCTTATAATAATGTTTTTTTGGAGTTCAATTACAATTTAGAGAATAAAGCAGAAAAAGTAAATCAAGAAACTCGTGGTAATTTAACGCTTCAAAAAAATCTGTATAACTTAAAATATTTAGGAGTTGAGCGTATTTTTGATGGTAAAAAAGTTTACACTATTGTTCATGAAGATGAAGAAGTGGTAATCAGTAAAAATGATAAAAATGATGAAGGTTCTATTACGCCTTCTAAAATGTTTAATTTTTACAAGAATGGTTATACTATTAAAATGGACATCGTTCAAAAAAATGGAGGAAGAGAAATTCAATTTGTAAAATTAACTCCTATGGACAGCAACTCTGAAATTCGTTATATTTTAGTAGGAGTTGACACACAAACCAAACATATTTCTAAACTTATTGAAGTTGGAAATAACGGAACACAAACAACTCTTTTGGTCACTAATTTCAAAACCAACCAACAAATCTCTAATAATTTATTTACTTTTGATCTGGCTAAATATAAAAATGAAAAAAGATATTTAATATCAGAGATCAAATAGATTTTGAAAATACTTGACAAATACATTTTAAAAAGTTTTTTTACACCATTTATAGCCACATTTTTTGTGGTTTTATTTGTTTTGGTGATGCAAGCTGTTTGGCTTCGTTTTGACGACTTAGCTGGCAAAGGTTTAAACTTTATTGTATTGATGAAATTCGTTTGGTATATCACCTTAATTTCTGTACCAACAGCAATTCCTATTGGTGTTTTACTTTCATCTATTATGGCAATTGGTGAATTAGGCGAAAATTACGAATTCGCAGCGGCTAAATCTGCTGGAGTTTCTCTTCAAAGACTTATCAAACCTCTTGTAATATTAGTTTTCTTTATTGGAGCCTTTAATTTTTTGTTTTTAAATTATGTATTTCCAAATGCTATGTTTAAAACTAAAAACTTAATCCTTAATTTCAAAAAAACCAAACCAGCTTTGGCTTTAATTCCTGGAACTTTTAATGATGAAATTCCTGGTTACAGCATTAAATTTGATGAGAAATTTGGCGAAAATGATAATCAACTTAGAAATGTATTGATAAAAGATTTATCTGATGGAAGAGGTAATATTAAAGATATCACTGCTAAAGAAGGATTAATTACCACTGAAGAAGGAAGTAAATACATGACTTTAATTTTAACAGATGGCTTTTATTATGAAGATCATGTTAATTATAGTAATCCTTATAATGACAAAAAAAATTTACCTTTCTCAAAAGCTCATTTTGATACTTATACAGTAAATATAGATATTTCGTCTTTTAATAATGTTGATTTTGATTCTGAAAGTCTAAAAGAAGCTCATGAAATGTATAGTGCGGCACAACTTTTAGTTAAAGCAGATTCACTTAAGATAAAGTATGATGAATATGTATTGTCTAGAGCAGATAATTTTTATCAAAGAATAGGAGCAAATAAATTACATCAACAAGATTCAACTATTATCACAAAACTTGATCCAGTTATTTTAAAAAATTTCAACTCAAAAGAGCAATTAATTGTAGTTGAAAATGCAGTTCAAAGTTCATCAAGATCTTTAGATAACCTTAAAAATGTAAGAGATACTTTTAAAAATAATCGCAAAGCATTGAATATGTTTGATATAGAATTTTTTAATCGAATTTCATTCTCATTTGCATGTTTAGTACTGTTTTTTATAGGTGCTCCTTTAGGTTCCATCATCAGAAAAGGTGGTTTTGGAGTTCCAATGGTTTTAGGAATTACTATCTTTGTTGTTTATTTTTTCATCTCAACTTTTGGAAAAAATATGGCTGAAGAAAGTTCAATTCCAGCATTTTGGGGCACTTGGTTATCTACAATAATATTACTTCCTATTGGTGTATTTTTAACAATCAGAGCGACAAAAGATAAAGGAAGGATAGATATTGACCTAATTATAGACAAGCTTGTTAAATACTTTCATAAATTTGCAAGAAATAAAAAATCACTTAAAACATAATGAATACTACCCATAAAACTTTTCAACTCAATTCAATTGTAGAAGCCATTGAAGATATTAAAAATGGAAAAGTTGTTATAGTTGTTGATGATGAGGATCGCGAAAATGAAGGTGATTTTGTTGCAGCGGCTGAAAAAGCAACACCTGAAATGATTAATTTCATGGCTAAACATGGTCGCGGATTAATTTGCACACCTTTAACCGAAAAACGTTGTGACGAATTAAAACTAGATTTAATGGTTGGTCACAATACAGATCCAATGGAAACTGCTTTTACCATTTCCGTTGATTTAAATGGCAATGGCGTTACAACTGGAATATCAGCAAAAGATAGAGCAATTACAATTCAAGCTCTTACAGATAAAAACACAAAACCACATGATTTAAGAAGACCTGGGCACATTTTTCCTTTAAAAGCTAAACTAGGTGGCGTTTTGAGAAGAACTGGACATACAGAAGCCGCTATTGATTTAGCTCGTTTAGCAGGTTTAGAACCCGCAGGAGTCATTGTTGAGATAATGAATGAAGATGGAACAATGGCTAGACCTCCAGAATTATTTGAAATTGCTCAAAAATTAGATTTAAAAGTAATTTCTATTGAAGATTTAGTTTCTTATAGAATGCAACATGATTCTCTTATCAAAAAAATTGAAGATTTTGAAGTAGATACTCGTTTCGGAAAATTTCAATTAATTGCCTATAAACAAAATACCAATAAATTGGTTCATATTGCTTTAAAAAAAGGAAATTGGGAAAAAGGCGATTCTGTTTTGGTTAGAGTAAATTCTACTTTAATTAACAATGATATTATCGGAACATTAACTACAAATCCTGATAAAAAATTAAAAAATGTCTTCGAAAAAATTAATAAAGAAGGAAAAGGTGTGGTTGTTTTTATTAATCAAGAAAATAACTCATTAAATCTTGAAGAACGTTTAGCAACTTTAAGAGAACAACAAAATATTGAAGAACAGATTTCAATTAGACTTCGAATGGATGAAAAAGATTATGGAATTGGAGCACAAATTATCCACGATTTAGGAATTGAAAAACTAAGAGTTTTATCTAACTCTACTCACAATAGAAAACGTGTTGGAATGACTGGTTATAATCTTGAAATTGTAGAATATGTAAACTACTAAACTGATAAATTAAATAATAATAATAATAAAGGGCTGTAAAATTTTACAGCCCTTTATTTTATATTAAATGAACATATTCTATTGAGCTTAAATCTGTTCCTGATTCTAATTCTGATGGAGCTTTATCTGGCAAAAACAACCTTGCTTTTAAATTTCCTTTTAAATTAATTTTATTGCCATCAACTGAAATCCAACTACCTTCTCTTAAACCCAAAACAGGAATTTTGTTAAAACAGTGATATTCCTTTATTCGGGTTTCTCTAGTTTCTCCCATATGAGTTGAGTTTAGATTGGGATCTAAATAATGTGGATTTAAATTAAAATTAAGGAATCCTAAAGTTACAAAACTAGGTGGGTAAACAATTGGCATATCATTAGTATTCATCATGGTTATACCTGCAATGTTACTACCGGCACTTGTTCCAAAATAAGGAACTCCTGCCTCAACTACATCACGAAGCTTATCAAGAATATTTCTTTTGTATAATTCATTAACCAAAACAAAAGTATTACCACCACCAGTAAAAATACCTTTTGCTGTTTTTAAAGCTTCTATTGGATTTTTAAATGAATGTAATCCTTCTACTTTAATATTGATTGTTGCAAAAACACTTCTCACTTTCTCTGTGTACTCGTCATGTGTTAATCCACTTGGTCTTGCAAATGGAATAAACAAAATTGAATCAACATCCTTAAAAAACACTTTTAATTCAGGTAAAATATACTCCAAATATGCTTTTCCATGAACTGTTGATGTACTGGCAATTAATAATTTTTTCATTTTTTTAATCTTTTATTATACTAGTAAATATACTCAATTTTCCGTTTTCAAAGTGTGTCCAGATAGGTCTAATTACTCCGTTATTTGAATTTATATTATTATAATCACCAAAAAATATTCCTTTTGGGATTGATGAAAATGGTTTTTCTGATATTTTTTTTGATACAAAATTTTTACCTCCATTGTACGAAACTGCTAAAGTAACAGCTGTTTGATTATCTATCAAATTACTTCTGTCGTAATAAATAATATAAATAAATCCTGTTTTTGGATCAACACTCATCCAAGTAAAAAATTGATCTGATTTTGATTTATCAGTATTTACCTTTTTAGGTTTTGACCATGTTTTTCCTTCATTTATAGATTTTGATATAAAGACATCAGTGTTGTTTATTCCATTTCTATGGTCTGTCCAATTAACATAAATAGTTCCTCTAAATTTACTATCGCTATGATCAACTGCAGTTACTGGCATTCCATTACTTCTGCCGATTCCTGCTATTTCAGTAGACCAACCTCCAGGTTGATTACTAACGAAAATATCATTTTCTAACCAAGTCTTTCCCTGATCTAAACTTCTATCAAAATATATTTTATTATTGAAACTCCAAGCTACAAATATTTCTCCATTAATTCCAACACTAGGCACAGCTCCTTCTGGCGTTAAATCATCGTCTATACAATTACCTTCAAACTGACTTAATTTAATGGGTATTGAAAATGAATTTCCTCCATCACTTGATTTTGAAAATAAAATTCTGCTTTTATCTTCTGGTTTTTTACTTCCATATTTATCAAATTCAGTCCAAGTAACATAAATTTCATTATTTAGAGGATTTACAACTGCCCATTCTTTGTCTTGTTGTTTTGGTGAATTCTTTCCTATTCCTGTTCCGGCAGACCAATTTTTTCCACCATTTTCGGATTTTTGTACAACAATTTGATTTAAAATATTAGAACTCTTCCATCCTATTTTATCTGGATCTGAAAGATGTAAAAAATAAAAATTTCCTTGATTATCAGCCGTAATACATGGATCTCCAAAAACACCTAAATCTGAATTAAGCTTTTTAGTTTCCCAAGTTAAACCACTATCAAATGAAAAGTGAACATTGTCTAAAACAGAACCTGCAACTATATTATTTTCATTATTAGGATTGATAAAAATACTAGGTTCACACGGGCCCAAACCTTTTCCATCAGATTCATAAATTTTAACATTTTTATAAGTACTTTTTAAAAATGAATTTTGTTTCTTGTGTACTTCAAACAAACTCGAACAACTAACAATACTTATTAATGAAATAATGACTAATATTTTTTTCATTTTTTTCGTTTTTATATTCCAAAAATACACTTTTTATAGGTTATGAATATTTATAAAATTAGCTTAATATTAATTGTTTTTTCACTTTCAGCTTTTACCACTCATAAATATTATGTGAGTTTAACACAAATTGAACATAACGAAAAAGAAAAATCTGTAGAAATTACCTTGAGAGTTTTTACAGATGATTTAGAATTATGTTTAAATAATAGATTTAATAAAACTTTTTTAATTGGAAGTAGTCAAGAATTTCCACAAACAAACACATACTTACTGGATTATTTAAATCAAAAATTAATAATTAAAATCAACGGAAAATCATATGAATATACTATGATTGGTAAAGAAATTGAAGATGATTTAACCTATATTTATTTAGAAATTAAAGGAATTAAAACATTAAAATCTGTTGATATTACTAATAATGTATTTTTTGAAATATTTGAAGATCAACAACATATCGTTAAAATAAAAACAAAAGGAATCCTTAAAAATATCATCCTTTTTAAAGATAAAAATCATCAAATAATTAATTTGTAAACAATTAAATTATTTTTCTACATTTAACTCGTCAAATAAAACAATCATCAACAATGAAAAAAATCGTTTTACTTTTTATCATTTTATTCTTTGGAATAAATTTTACATGGTCACAAGAACCAGTTTCAAAAGAAATTCAAAAAGGGCATTACAACCTTAGTAAGTTCAAACAATTAAGTGAAGAATTCGCTACACCAAATATGTATCGAACTGCTGCTGGAGCTCCAGGTAAAAATTATTACCAACAACGAGCAGATTATAAAATTGATATTGTTTTAGACGATAAAAATCAGAAAATATTTGGAACTGAAACAATTACTTATTTCAATAATTCACCCGATGTTTTAGAATATTTGTGGATTCAATTAGATCAAAATCGCAAAAAACCAAATTCACTTTCTGATGCAGTAAGTAATGATGGACCTGGATTGGGATATCAAGCTTCCAAATATGTTGCTGAATTTATGGGAAAACCTTTTGAAGGTGGATTTAATATTGAATCAATAACTGATACTAAAGGAAAATCTTTAAAAAGCACCACTAATTTCACCATGATGCGAATAGATTTAGACACTCCTTTACAACCTGGATCAACTTTTAGTTTTAATATTAAATGGTGGTATAATGTCAATAATTATTTGGTAGATCGTGATCGATCTGGTTATGAACATTTTCCAAAAGACGGTAATAATTTATACATTATTGCTCAGTTTTTTCCAAGAATGGCAGTTTATAATGATGTAGATGGATGGCAACATATGCAATTTTGGGGACGTGGAGAATTTACACTTCCTTTTGGAAATTATGAAGTTTCAATTACAACTCCTGCGGATCATATTTTAGACGGAACTGGCGTTTTACAAAATCCGAAAGAAGTATTTACAACAACAGAATATCAACGATATATTGAAGCAGCTACTTCATTTGAAAAACCAAAAATTATTGTCACTCAAGCTGAAGCAACAGAACGTGAAAAACATTTTTCAGACAAAACAAAAATATGGAAATTTAAAGCAGAAAATGTTCGAGATTTTGCCTTTTCATCATCTCGTAAATTTATTTACGATATGCAAGCCGTTAAAATTGGTGGCAAAACAGTAATGGCAGTTTCTTTATATCCAAAAGAAGGAAATCCACTTTGGGAAGAATATTCAACAAAAGTAGTGGCTCACACCTTAAAATCTTATTCAAACCGTCTATTTGACTATCCTTATCCTAAAGCAATTTCAGTAAATGCAGATCAACAAGGAATGGAATATCCAATGATTTGCTGGAATTTTGGACGACCAAAAGAAGATGGTACCATTTCACCTCAAACAAGAAATGGTATGATTGGAGTTATAATTCATGAAGTTGGACACAACTTTTTTCCAATGATAATCAATTCTGATGAACGTCAGTGGACGTGGATGGACGAAGGTCTTAATTCATTTACACAATTGTTAGCTCAAGAAGAATTTGAAGCCAATTTCCCATCTAGAGGTTATCCAAAAAATATAGTTGAATACATGAGTGGAGATCAAAATTACATCACTCCAATTATGACACAATCTGAAAGTATTTTTAATTTTAGCAGTAATGCCTACGCCAAACCAGCAGCGGGTTTATATATGTTAAGAGAATTTATAATGGGACATGAATTATTTGATCATGCCTTTAAAACATACTCCCATCGTTGGAAATTTAAACATCCAACTCCTGAAGATTTCTTTAGAACAATGGAAGATGCTTCTGCTGTTGATTTAGATTGGTTTTGGAGAGGTTGGTTTTATTCTACAGATGTAAATGATATTGGTGTCAAAAGTGTAAAAAAATACTATGTTACTGATAAACCAACTAAGAGAGTTAATAATATGGCTAGAGCCTATAGAATGGCAGTAACCGATTTAACCCCGATGGTATATTTAGTTTCAGAAGACAGCGATGAGTTTACAGAGGATATGAAAAATGTTAAAAATCCAACACAGGATATTAAATTATTGAGTGATTATTTAGCTGAAAATTTTTCAAAAGAAGAAGTAGCCTTACTTAAAAATCCGCTTTATTTTTATGAAATAAAATTTGAAAAACCAGGTGGATTAGTAATGCCAATTCTTGTTGATTATATCTTTGAAGACGGTTCTAAAATATCGCATAATTATCCAGCTGAGATATGGCGATTAAAAGATAAAGAAGTTATTAAACTATTGCCTAGCAATAAAGTTTTAAAAGAAATCATCATCGACCCACTTGAAAAAACTGCCGATGTAAATACAGAAAATAATTATTGGCCAAAAAGAGAAGTAGTTTCAAAACTTCAAGAATATAAAAGTCAACAATAAAGCATAAAAAAAGCCACGATTAGCGTGGCTTTTTTAATAAATATTACTATTTCTTCCTAAACACAAACCAAAATCCAACTAAAATTAAAGGAATACTTAGTAGCTGACCGGTATTTAAATTAATATTAAACATAGTTTCTATTCCTCCTTGAGATTCTTTCCAAAACTCAACAATAAAACGGACAGACCATAGTGTAACTAACCAAACTCCAAATAAATATCCTAAAGTATCCTTTTTAGTTGTTTTCCAATAAATATAGAACAATAAAAAGAATACTGCTAAATATCCAAATGCTTCATATAATTGAGTCGGAAAGCGAGGGAAGTCTTCTCCTAACTGAACAAAAACAAAACCATAATCAATATTTGTAGGTTTACCTATAATTTCAGAATTGATTAAATTACCAATTCTAATAAAGAATCCTGCTAATGCAACAGGTATTGCAATTCTATCTAAAATCCATAGAAATGGTTTTTTGATTTCTCTTTTGCTATAAAAATAAAGAGCTATAATAATAGCAATGGCGGCACCGTGACTTGCTAACCCTTGAAATCCGGTAAATTTAAATGGATTCAATTTAAATGGCAGTATTACTTCCAACGGATGTTGCCATAAAAATTGTGGATCGTAAAATAAAAAATGACCAATTCTAGCGCCTAGAATAGTTGCTATAACAACATACATTAATAACGGATCTAATTTATCTACAGATACCTTTTCATTTAAAAACATTTTTTTCATCATAAATAAACCGATTCCAAAACCTAAAACAAACATCAAACTGTAATAACGAATCATAAAGAATCCTAAATCAATTCCCAATGAGGGATCCCAATTAATAACGAGTATATTCATATATTTTTATTTTTTTAATTATCTTTTTCTGGTACTGGATCGTAACCTTTTCCTCCCCACGGATTACAACTTACAATTCTTTTGATGGATAACCATCCTCCTTTAAATATTCCATGTTTTTGCAAAGCCTCAATGGTATAAGATGAACAAGTAGGAGAGTAACGACAACTTGATGGTGTATAAGGTGAAATTGCAATTTGGTAAAACCTAACTAACCAAATAAATGGAATTGCTAATATTTTCAATACTTTATTCACAATTCAATTTTAATTAACTGAGAATGAAGTTCCTTCTTTTCCATCTTTAAGTTGAATTCCTTTTTCTAATAATTCATCTCTAATTTGATCTGACAATGCCCAATTTTTATTGATTCTAGCTTCATTTCTTAATTTGATAAGTACTTCAACAGCACCTTTTAATTGTGAAGACAAATCAGCTTTTATAATATTTTCTAATCCTAATACATCAAAAATAAAAGCATTAATTAGTAATTTAAATTGTTCTAAATCTTCTTGATTTAAAGTTTCAGTTTCTAATTTTAATAAATTAATATATCGAACTGCTTCAAACAATTGTGCTATTAAAATCGGACTGTTAAAATCATCATTCATAGCATTATAACATGATGTTTCCCATTTTTTAATATCAATTGTAGATGTTTTTCCAGCTTTAATTGATGCTAAACTATTAATCGCCTCCATTAACTTATAAAATCCTTTTTCAGAAGCCTCTAAAGCATCACTAGAAAAATCTAATATACTTCTATAATGTGCTTGCAACATAAAAAAT
>JAUYUF010000164.1 GCA_030694835.1 Flavobacteriaceae bacterium
GAAAAATGATGCCACCTTTGAAATTTCTATTTTTTCATTATCTAGGTATTTAATTGCATCAATTCTTAGATTATAATACGGAATATGCGCAAGGGTTGAGTCCCAACCTTGTGCAATTTTAGGTGGATAAATCCAAAAATTACCTGTAATAATAAATAAACACCAAATAATGATCATCACAGATCTTAGTTTATTATTGATAAAAGTAGAAAAAAGAATATTAGCACTTAGGAGTGAAAAAATTATATAAATGGGAATTAAATATCGATGACCTATCAGTCCTTTTGCCCATAGCATATTAGCAGGTAAAATTAAAATTATGCAAATCGACAAAAAAAGCAGTATTCTTGTTTTATGGTGGATTAGAACTTTATTTTTGTAAACAATAAATAAAATAATAAAAACTAACCATATTCCAATTCTCCCAAAATCAAGTATCCGCCATCCTAAAATGGCTATATTGTAAATAAATTCACTAATTCCAACCCTTTCAAAACTTTCAGCCCAAGGTGAATTTGAGTGAAATCCAATCCAACCTTTTGTATTAAAATGAAGAATACTAAACGAAACAAATATCAAAAAGGCAGGTAGGAAAATAAAACTCCTTTTTGATAAATCTAGAGCTATCTTTTTATAGTTCTTAAAATTCAAATTTAAATATAAATCAAATAACAACACACAAAACGACAACATCATACCTCTCATACTAATTAAAAAAAGAAATATAATAGAGAGCATTATTAAAGATTGTCTATTGTTTAAAACGGAATTTATGGCTAATAAAAAGAAAAATATTAATGGGACATCTGGTGACACTAAAATCATTTGACTCAAAAGAGAAGGGTCTATTAATATTAAAATTAAAGCAGATCCCCAATAATTTTTAGGAATGAATTTTTGAGTCAATTTATATAATTGAAATACAATTCCAATGGCAAAAGGCAATATTGCTAAATGACTTATTAACAAGCTTCTTTCAAAAATTTTCCACATTAAAGCAATGTACATTCCAAAAGCAGGAATATGACCACTATCAATATTATCTGGCAATAATATATTGGAAAAGTTTGATGAATAATAAAAATTAGCATGTAATGACCCTAATTGAATAGTATCCCAAAAAAAGAAATTCTTACAGTTAATCAGTATTAATGCACTTATAAAAATTAAACTGAATATTAGGATAAAGTTATTTTTATAGTTTGTAAACATAGATAAAACTAATATTTAGTTGAGTTTATTATTTTTCTAATGATTAAATATATTAAATTTAAAATCGAATTTTTTAGTAAGAAAATACTGAAAGGAAGTTAATAGGACACCTAAGCCATATATTACACTTCTCTTAAAATTTATAGAAGAAGCTTCCTTAAAATATTTTGTAGGACAAGTGATTTCTGCAATTTCAAAATCATTAAAGCAAATTTGAGCAATTACTTGGTTGTCAAATACGAAATCATTAGAGTTGTTTTTGTATTTTATGCTTTTGAGAACTTCAGAAGAATATGCGCGAAAACCTGTATGATATTCAGAAAGTTTTTGATTCATTAAAATATTTTGAGAGAATGTTAAAATTCTATTAAAGAAATATTTATAAAAGGGCATTCCTCCTTTTATAGCCCCTTTCCCAAGAATTCTAGAGCCTAAAACCACTTTATAAACGTCATTAGCAATAAGGTAACACATGGAATGAATTAGTTTTGGAGTGTATTGATAGTCAGGATGTAACATTACAATTATGTCAGCATTTTGTTTTAAAGCTTCATTATAACATGTTTTTTGATTTGCCCCATATCCTAGATTTCTTTGGTGTTTAATTATATTTTTAATTCCTATTTTTTCAGCTATCTCTAGAGTATGATCAATGCTATTGTCGTCCACTAAAATTACTTCGTCAACAATATCAAAAGGAATTTCATTGTAAGTATTTTCTAACGTTTTTTCCGCATTATAAGCCGGGAGAATTACAATTATCTTTTTATTATTAATCATTTTTAAAATTTATAAATGAGTTAAAAAAATTACTCTTAAATATTTCCAGCACCTTTTTTAAAATAGAAAGTGTATTTATCTTTGTGGTTTAACACTTAATCAAAAATACATTATTTAATATTATTTTTAATTTAATCGAATAATTAAAAAGCTTTACAATTTAATTAATAAGAGAACATGGGTTTTTACCAGCAAATAGCACCTTACTATCATCATATTTTTAAAATTAATAAAGATCAAGTAAATTTTGTTCAACAAAAAAATACTGATATAAAGTCTAGGTTGCTAGACGTTGGTTGTGGAATAGGAACATTATCTTTCGAATTATCAAGTTATTATAATCATATAATTGGAATTGATCTCGATGTAGAAATGGTGATGTACGCAACTAATCAATTGGAAAAGAACTCAAATTATATTGAATTTCATCAATTAAGTATGCTTGATTTATCTCAAAAATTTGATAAAAATTCATTAGACGGTATCATTTGTTTTGGCAATACTTTGGTTCATTTAAATTCATTGGATCAGGTGATGGATTTTCTAATACAATCTAAATCAATATTAAAATCAGATAAAAAATTATTAATTCAGATCGTAAATTATGATAGAATTTTATCAAAGAAAATTAAAGAATTGCCCTTAATTGAGAACGACGAAATTTTGTTTGAGCGCAATTATCATTATAATGTTGAAACAAATCGAATCGATTTTAATACACTTTTAACGGTTAAATTAACGCATCAAAAAATAGAAAATAAGGTGGTTTTACTTCCGATATTAAAATCAGAATTAGAAGAATTACTCATAAAAGTTGGTTTTAAAAGTCTTAATTTCTATGGTAATTTTAAAGGAGATTCGTTTGATATTGATAGTCCTGCCGTAATAGTAGAAGCTTGGTAATTTAAAGATATTATGGATGTGAGTTTACCCAAACTTCACCATCATCAAAATATTCTTTTTTCCAAATAGGTACGCTTTCTTTTAAAGTGTCAATAGCAAACTGGCAAGCTTCAAAAGCTGCATTTCGATGTGCAGAGGCAACAGCAATAATTACTGGAATCTCCCCAATTGTTAATAAACCTTCAGCATGATGGATTAATATTTTTTTGATTGTAAATTGACTCATCGCTTTTTCTGCAATCTGTTGCATCTCTTTAACTGCCATTGGGCTGTAAGCGGTAAAATCTAATTTTTTCACCGTTTTTTGTTGTGTGGTATTTCTTACAGTTCCAACAAAAATAGATATCCCTCCACAGCTAGGATCTTGAATCCATTCATAACACTCTTGTAGATTGAGTTTTTCTGCCGTTAATTTTATATTGATGTTATTTTCCATTTCAACTGATTTTAGCCACCACTTACTGGGGGAATGATAGCTACAATATCCTTGTCATTTATTAAAGTTTCTTCATTTGCATACTGCTCATTTACTGCTACAGCAAAATTGGGGAATTTATTCAAATTTGGATATTGTTTGAAGAGCTCAGATTTTAATTCAACTACAGAAATAGAATTTTCTATGTTTAAATCAATAATATGATTTCCAACCAAATCTTGTGTGATTCCAAAAAAGAGCAATTTAATTGTCATAATTTATTTCTTACTGAACAAAGGTAAGTACTAGAAATTAAATGATATTGACTTTATAAAAAAAGACTTAAAAAAAATGATTTTTTAAGTCTTTATGGAAGTACGGGCGGAGAGACTCGAACTCTCACACCTCGCGGCACTAGATCCTAAGTCTAGCGTGTCTACCAATTCCACCACGCCCGCAATTGTGGCTGCAAATATAAACAATAGTTATAAACCTCCAACAACTTACATTTTAT
>JAUYUF010000167.1 GCA_030694835.1 Flavobacteriaceae bacterium
TTAAAAGATGAAATAAAAATTTGGAATAAGACTTCCGCTAAAAAAGAAGAAAATGAATAATTTCTAATAATTTCTAATAATATAACAGATAGTTTAATAAAGCAGCCTAGTTTTTTAGAGGCTGCTTTTTATTTTTAAAATTTTTAAAAAAAAAGTGATTTTTATCACCTCAAAAAATAAAAAAAATGCTGATATTTATATCAAGTAATTAAAAAACATATAAAGCCATGGAGACCAAATTAATCTATCTTAGTGATTTAGAATTTAATCTAAGAGTATGGAAAAGAGAACTTAAATTTCATAAAGAAGAATTAAAGAAATTTGAAAAGCAGTTAGAAGATATTGCATCTAGAAATTTAGGTGTTGATGCAATGGCGCCACTCGAAGGTTATCAAAATAAAATCATAAAAGAAAGAGAGGTTATTGATAATATAATGCAACGTATTAGAATTAAAAAAAGATTAGTAAAAAGAGCAGATTTACATGAAGAATTGGATGGTAGATTACATAGAGATCAAGAACCACTTAGAGATGAGATGAAAACATATGTAAAATTACATTATGAACTTAAAGAAGCTTTAATGGATTTCTTAGTAAGATGGATTAAATAAAAAAAAACGAGACACTGCCCCAAATAGTGTCTAAACTTTTGGGTGCAGTCTATTAAGCTCCTTTTTTTATAATGTTATTTAGCAAACTGTTTTGAAATAATTTCAGCCTTTCTGTTAGTAGAATAATCGTAAAAACCTTCACCAGATTTTACACCTAATTTTCCAGCAGTAACCATATTTACTAATAACGGACAAGGTGCATATTTTGGATTACCAAATCCCTCATGAAGTACTTTTAATATTGATAAACAAACATCCAAACCGATAAAATCAGCTAACTGTAAAGGTCCCATCGGATGTGCCATTCCTAATTTCATTACCGTGTCAATTTCATAAACCCCAGCAACACCTTCATATAAGGAATAAATAGCTTCATTAATCATTGGCATCAAAATACGATTTGCAACAAATCCAGGATAGTCATTAACTTCTACAGGTACTTTATTTAACTTTTTAGAAAGTTCCATAATTATGTTTGTAACATCATCAGAAGTAGAATAACCTCTAATAATCTCTACTAATTTCATAATAGGAACCGGATTCATAAAATGCATTCCAATGACCTTAGAAGGCCGTTTCGTTACAGATCCAATTTTAGTAATAGAAATAGAGGAGGTGTTAGTAGCTAAAATAGTATGATCAGCACAAACTTCATCCAATTCTTTAAAAATTTTAAGTTTTAAATCAACATTTTCAGTGGCTGCTTCTACAACTAAATCAACATTAGAAACACCATCTTTTACAACGGTAAAAGTTTTAATATTTTGAAGTGTCTGTAGTTTCAATTCAGAACTTATTTGCTCTTTTGTTACCATTCTATCTAAATTAGATGTAATAGTTGCTATACCTTTTTCTAAAGCACTGCTTGATACATCAATTAAATGAACTTGATATCCGAATTGAGCAAAAGTGTGGGCAATTCCATTTCCCATGGTTCCTGCACCTATAACTGCTATATTTTTCATTGTATAATATATATTTAAAGATTATTAGTTTTAATTGATTTAATAATTTGATATGCTAATTTTAGGGCATTTGTTCCCTGTTGTAAAGAAACAATAGGAGTGCTATTGTGATTAATTGATTGTGCAAATGATTCTAATTCGTTTAAAATAGCATTATCGGTATTGATCTCTATATTTTCAAAACATATTTGTTTCATCACACCTTCTGCATTGTTAAGCACCATTGCATATTCATCAATCGGATTAGAAATATCTTTTATTCTAACAGTTTCAACATTTTTCATTAGAAAATCAATAGAAATATAGGCGTCTTTTTGAAAAAACCGACTTTTACGCATATTTTTCATAGAAATTCTACTGGCGGTTAAATTAGCGACACAACCATTTTCAAATTCAATTCGTGCATTGGCAATATCTGGTGTTTCACTTATAACCGATACTCCGCTAGCTGATACGTGTTTTACTTTAGAATTTACAACACTTAAAATAATATCTAGATCGTGAATCATTAAATCCAAAACAACTGGAACATCAGTTCCTCTCGGGTTAAATTCAGCTAAACGATTTGTTTCAATAAACATCGGATTATTGATTATATCTTTAGATGCTAAAAAGGCTGGATTGAAACGTTCTACATGTCCAATTTGTCCTTTTACCTTATATTTCTTTGCTAGAGCTATTATTTTTGAAGCTTCCTCAAGAGTATTTGAAATAGGTTTTTCAATAAAAACATGTTTCCCTTTTTTGATTGCCATTTGTGCACAATCAAAATGAGAATGAGTAGGAGTTGCAATAATAATAACATCTACTGCTTCTATAAGTGATTTCATTTCAGAATAAAAATGATAACCAAATTCTTCTGTTACTTTATTTGCTGATTCAATATCAGAGTCATGAAATCCAATTAATTGAAATTCTGGTGATTGTTTTAATAATTTTAAATGAATCTTTCCGAAGTGGCCAGCTCCAAGTACTCCAACTTTTAACATCAGTTAAATTTTAAACAAAAATAAACATTATGTAACGAAATGATTGTAATATTCCTTTCTTTTTAAAACTTGAAAACTTAATTTTACAACCATAAAAATTAAATGATAATGATTGATACCCCTAAACATCAAGGAATGCGACAAAAGCTCGTAAAACTCATTGAAGAAAAAGGAATTTCAGATAAAAAAGTACTGCGAGCTATTTCAAAAGTTCCGAGACATTTATTTATGGATTCTGGTTTTGTTGATTTTGCTTATCAGGATAAACCATTTCCCATAGCAGCTGAACAAACAATTTCACAGCCATATACGGTTGCGTTTCAAACTGAATTATTACAGTTGGAGGATGGTGAGAAAGTGCTGGAAGTTGGAACGGGTTCTGGCTATCAAACAGCAGTTTTAATTGAGCTAAAAGCGAAAGTTTACAGTATAGAACGCCAACAAGAACTTTTTAGAAAAACGAAACTATTTTTACCAAAAATAGGATATCATGCAAAAGCATTGGTTTTTGGAGATGGTTATAAAGGAATTCCTGAACATGCGCCTTTTGATAAGATAATTGTTACAGCTGGAGCACCAACTATTCCAAAAACATTGTTAAGTCAATTAAAAGTAGGAGGTAGAATGGTCATTCCTGTTGGCGAAGAAATTCAAACCATGATGGTTATTATAAGAAAATCAGATACTGAATTTGAAAAACAGGAACATGGCAGTTTTAGGTTTGTCCCATTATTAAAAGATAAAAATTAAAAAAAAAGCCTAAATAAGTTTTATTTAGGCTTTTAGTTTTGTTTAAATTATAAGTAGTTTATTCAGTAACTCTGTGCCAGTATTGAGTTCTTCCCAATAAAGCAAATCCAATAAATCCGCGAACTTTAAGTTTATTAACTTCTTCTAAAGTAATATAGCATTTATAAATTTTACCATTTTTAGGATCTAAAATGGTTCCACCATTATATTCATCACCATCTTTAGATAATCCTTCAACAATTACCATTCCTTTTACAGGTTTATTTTTTTTATCTCCTTTACATTCATCACAAACTTTGAATTCTTTTCCTTTTTCTAGAACTTGTAGTACTTTAGCATAAACTTTTCCTTCTTTCTGATAAATTTCAACAACAGATTTTTCGTTAGCTGTTTCATCATCAATGGTTTTTCATTTTCCAAAAACAGTTTGTGCAGATGTTGATATTATACCAATTACAGCAAACATTAATAGAGAAGCAATAATTTTTTTCATATTAAGTTGTTTTGCTATTAATTATTTTAGTGTGTGAATCTAGAAAATTTTAATCAAATTTTGCATCAAATTGTTGATGCCATTTTCCTTGTACTTTTAATACTTGTTCAATAACATCTCTTACGCAACCTTCACCACCTTTTTTCTGAGAAATGTATTGACAAATTGATTGAATTTCAGGTACAGCATCTTTAGGACATGATGCTAAACCAACCTTCTGCATAACTTCATAATCTGGAATATCATCACCCATATAAAAAATATTATTTGTAGATAATTGATACATATCTACAAGTTCATTAAATTTTTCAGTTTTATCATGAACTCCCAAATAAATATCTTCAATACCTAATCCTTTTAATCTGTTTCTAACTCCTTCATTGGTTCCACCTGAAATAATACAGATTCGATAGCCAGCATTAATTGCAGCTTTTAAGGAATAACCGTCTTTAATATTCATTTGTCGACCTAATTCGCCATTGGCAAAAACATGAACATATCCATTTGTTAAAACACCATCAACATCAAAGATAAAAGTGTCGATTTGATTCATAATTTCTTTATAATGTTTCTTCATTTATTTGTTTTTATAGACATCATTTATTGATGACGTTAATAGTTGATAGATTTCTTTTTCTCTGGTTGTTAAAAGTTTTAAATGATTTTCAATTGTAATAGTATCATTTCTTTTAGCGGGTCCAGTTTGTGCTAATAACGGGTCTAAATCTTTAATTTTTTGAGCAGTCTCAATAATTAATGGATGTAAAATTTCAAACGGCATATGGTGTTCTGCACAAATATGATGCCCAATATAATATAAATGATTTACAAAATTATTTACAAATACAGCTGCAACATGTAAATATTGTCTTTGTGCTGAAGAAATTTTGTAAATTTTTTGTGTTAACACTGATGCTATTTGTTCTAGTAATTTTAAATCTTTTTCATTTTCAGCTTCAATACAAATAGGGATTTCTAAAAAGTCAACTTCTTTAGATTTTGAAAAAGACTGTAATGGATAAAAAACTCCCTTTCTATTCTTATTTGAAAGCGATTCCATTGGTAAACTTCCTGATGTATGAACTACCAATTTATTTTTAAAAGGTATTAGATTAGATATATCTTGAATTACATTATCTGATACAGCAATAATATAAACATCTGCATCTGCAAGTTTATTTATATCGTTTGTAACAATTACTTTATTTTTAAAAGTAATGATAGATTCAATACTTCTATTATAAAGTTGTATCAACTCAATGTTTTTTGATTTTAAAAACTGTTGAGTTAAATGAAATGCAACATTTCCACCTCCTATGATACAAATTTTTACCATTGTACGAATATAATGAAGTTACAATTAAACGGGAAGTAATTTTATTTTTTTGTATATTAGATGTACTTAATAATTAACTATGAAAAAGATAACCAAAATAATATGTATCATTTTTGTTTTTGTTTTTAACTCAGTTATGAGTCAATATCAAGCACCTAAAATAGTTACTGATGTTAATCAAAAACAAAAGCAAGTGAGTTCAATCCATCAATTTATAGTTTTTGACATCAATCAAAAACCTTTTGATTTTTCTAAACTTAAAGGTAAAAAAGTAATGATTGTTAATACCGCATCTAAATGTGGATATACTTATCAATACGAAGAATTGCAACAATTGTATGAGAAATATAAAAATAAAGGATTTGTAATTGTTGGTTTTCCAGCCAATAACTTTAGAAATCAAGAACCTGGTACCAATGCAGAAATTGCTGAATTTTGTAAATTAAACTATGGCGTAACTTTTCCTATGATGGAAAAAATATCAGTTAAAGGTGATGATATGCATCCTATTTATCAATATTTAACTCAAAAATCCAAAAATGGAATAGAAGATTCAGAAGTGGCTTGGAATTTTCAAAAGTATTTACTTAATGAAAATGGAATCTTAGAAAAAGTAATTGCTCATAAAACATCTCCCTTAGATGATGAGATTATTCAATGGATTGAGAAATAAAAAAAAGCCACATCAAGTGGCCTTTTTTTATGATTGTAATTAATTTTAAAAAGGAGCACTCAGTAATTTTCCACTTAATTGAAGTAAAATTATTTCAGCTATTTTAGCTTCATACTTAGCTTTATTCAAATTGGTTTCCACATTTAATAAATTGACTTGCGCTTGTCTAAACTGTATAGAAGTAATTTGTCCTAATTTAAAAAGCTCTTGTGTGCGTTCAAAATTATGTTTGTTAGTAGCTAAATTAGTTTCTTCTGCTTTTAAAATGTATAAATTATTTTGATAAATTTCCCAAGCATTATGAACATTTCTTTTTAATTCCTGTAGTAATTCTTCTTTCTGAATAGCTAAATTCTCTATCGAAATTTTAGCATTTTGAACTCTAGTTTTAGTAGTTCCACCATCAAAAATATTCCAAGATAAACTTAAACCTGCTGATAAATTTTTTGATTTTTGTTCATCATAAAGATAAGTAAAATCATTATTATAGTTTGTAAAACCATAGTTGCTATTTAAATTTAAACTCGGAAACCATCCAGCATTATTAATTTTTAAATCAT
>JAUYUF010000168.1 GCA_030694835.1 Flavobacteriaceae bacterium
AGAAAATAGTTAAAAGAATATTCGATATAATAATAGTACTGATAGGAGTTGTGTTTTTTACCATTCCTATTTTTGTTTTAGTGATCATGGCTAGTATTTCTACTCAATCGTTTGGGATATTTGTTCAAAAAAGAGTGGGCCAATTTCAAAAACCTTTTTATTTATTGAAAATAAGAAGTATGAGAAACCATCAAGATGAAAATACTTTTACTGCACTGGATGATGATAGAATCACAAAATTTGGTCAATGGATTAGGAAATATAAATTGGATGAATTACCACAATTTTTCAATGTTTTATTGGGCTCGATGAGTATTGTTGGGCCAAGACCAGATGTAGAAGAGATGTTGAAGTTTCTTTATGAAGAGCAAAAGATAATTCTTCAAATGAAACCAGGGCTTATTAGTAAAGCAACTTTACAATTTATTAATGAAGAGGAATTAATTGCCACTGAAAATAATCCAACTGAATATTATTTAACAGAAATTTGGCCACAAAAAGTGCAATTAAATTTAGAGTATGTTCAGAATTGGAGTTTTATAAACGATTTAAAAATAATCGGACAATTTTTTCAAATCTTCTTCACGAAATCAAAAGAAATATTTAAGAGCATAATACTAAAAAATAATCCCTAATCTTTCAATCTTTCAATCTTTCAATATTTTAATATTTAATAACTTTTCCATTGATAATGACAGTGTCAATATTATTGCTCCCAAAAGCATAAGGCAAGTGAGCGTAATTCGGAATTTCTTTAGTGATAATAACATTAGCTTTCTTTCCAATAGTAATACTGCCATGTGTTTTTTCTAATCCCATTGCATAAGCACCGTTGACAGTAGCTGCATTGATAGCTTCTTCTGGAGTCATTTTCATTTTTATACACGCTGTTGAAATAACAAAATTCATATTTCCTGACGGAGTTGAACCAGGATTGTAATCAGATGCTAGAGCTAAAGGCAATCCAGCATTAATCATTTTACGGGCGGGTGTATAAGGTATTCCCAAATAAAAGGAACAAGTAGGTAAAGCAATTGGCATGGTTGAGGTGTTTTTAAGAGCTTTGATATCATTATCGGTCATTTCTTCTAAATGATCTACAGATAATGCTTTGTGTTTTACATTAGCTTCAATTCCGCCAATAGAAGTTAACTGGTTGACATGTATTTTCGGAATTAAATTATACCTTGCTCCAGCTTCCATAATTTTTATGGTATCTTCCACTGTAAAATAACCTGTTTCACAGAAAACATCAATAAAATCAGCTAAATTTTCAGCTGCTACTTTTGGAAGCATTTCATTGATGATTAAATTGATATAGCCATCCTTGTTATTTTTATATTCAACAGGCAAAGCATGAGCGCCTAAAAAAGTAGCTTTAATGGCGATTGGATAATTTTCTTTTAATTTTTTGATGACACGAAGCATTTTTAATTCCCCTTCAACACAAAGTCCATATCCCGATTTAATTTCTACTGCTCCAGTTCCTAACTTCATAATCTCTTCTAATCTCTGACTAGATTCTAGGTATAATTGTTTCTCAGAAGTTTCATTGAGTTTTTGTGCGGAGTTCAATATTCCACCACCACGTTTTGCAATTTCTTCATAACTCAATCCATTTATTTTATCAACAAACTCTTGCACTCTATTTCCTGCAAAAACGATATGTGTATGAGCGTCACACCAAGTTGGTAAAACTGTTTTATGAGTAGCATCAATAATAGTATCAACATCAAATTTTGGACAATTTTCCATAAATCCATAATCTTTAATAATTTCATTATCAATTAATAAAAATGCATTTTTAATAGATGGAAGCTCTTTCATTTCAGCTCCTTTTAGAAATATTACTTCTTGAGATCTAATTTGTAGTAATTCTTTGATGTTTTTGATAAGTACTAACATTATATTCTTTTTTGGATGTTGTAAAGATATTTAAAAACGGCTTATTATTAAAAATTCACTTAATAAACTTTTTTATTGTTAATTTCATTTTTTAACCTAAAATATGTACGATTATATTTCAAAATAAATAATTTATGAAGTAATTTTGTGTAAAATTTCGAAAATGAATAAAGCAATATTTATAGCAACAAGTGAACCGCATAGTGGAAAATCAATTGTTGCCATCGGGTTAATGAGTTTATTACTTGGTAAAACTGCTAAAGTTGGATATTTTAGACCGATTATCAATGATGTTAAAGAAGGAGAAAAGGATAATCATGTTGAAACTATTTTATCGCATTTTAATCTTGATATGAGTTACGAAGAGGCTTATGCCTTTACACGAAGTAAAATTATCAAGAAAAAGAATAAAGGTAAGGTTGGAGAAATCATTGATACAATTATTGATAAATTCAAAAATTTAGAAGATAAATTTGATTTTGTATTAGTTGAAGGAACCGATTTTGCTGGTGAAGGAACTGTAATTGAACTTGATTTAAATGTTTTAATAGCAAAAAATTTAGGAATTCCAACGTTGATTGTAGAAAGTGGTGTAGGAAAAACATTAGACGGTTTTTTAGAAAACCTTTATTTGGCCTATGATTCATTTAAAGCAAAGGATGTAGAAGTTTTAGGTGTCTTTGCTAATAAAGTTCAGCATCAAAATATTGAATTAGTTAGAAATAGTTTAATGGCTTATCTTCCAGAAAATGTGCTAGTTAATGTAATTCCCTTAATTGATACTTTGGATCACCCAACAATGAGGGAGATTATGGAAGAATTAAACGGAAAAGTATTGTTTGGTGAGGAGTTTTTAAATAATCAAACGGGTCCGAAAGCTGTTGGGGCAATGCAGTTGCATAATTATTTAAATCACATTCAGGAAAATGTATTGGTAATTACACCCGGAGATAGAGCAGATATCATTTTAGGTGCGTTACAAGCTCATATTTCTGCCAATTATCCGAGTATTTCTGGTATTGTTTTAACAGGAAATATTATTCCAGAAGAATCAATTTTGAAATTAATAAGGGGTTTGCATCAAATAGTCCCAATTATTGCTGTTGAAGAAGGTACTTTTAATGTTACAAATACAATTGGAAATATTAAATCAAAAATTTATGCTGGTAACACTCAGAAAATTATTACCTCAGTAAATGTATTTGAAAATTATGTGGCAGTTGAAAAACTAGCTAATAAGTTAATTACTTTTGAAGCTGAGGGTATTACTCCAAGAATGTTTCAGTACAATCTTCTAAAACGAGCCAAAAAAGCAAGAAAACACATTGTTTTACCAGAAGGAAATGATGAAAGGATATTGTTAGCATCAGAAAGATTGCTTTTACAAGAAGTAGTTGATATTACTTTATTAGGAAACAGAAAAGAAATAGAATTAAAGTGTGCTGAATTAGGACTTGTTTTAGTACCTAAAAAAGTAACAATCATCAAACCTATTGAATCTGAATATTACGAAATGTTTGCAGAAACTTTTTATGAGTTAAGAAAACATAAGAATGTAAATTTAGAAATGGCACGTGATTTAATGACGGATGTTTCCTATTTTGGAACCATGATGGTGCATTTAAATTTGGCAGATGGAATGGTTTCTGGCGCAATACATACTACCCAACATACCATTAAACCTGCACTTCAGTTTATCAAAACCAAACCAAATACCTCAATTGTATCATCAATATTTTTCATGTGTTTAGAAGACAGAGTGTCTGTTTTTGGTGATTGTGCAATTAATCCTAATCCAACTGCTGAAGAATTAGCAGAGATAGCTATTTCATCTGCAGATTCAAGCATTGCTTTTGGAATTGAGCCTAAAATAGCAATGTTATCCTATTCATCTGGAACATCTGGACAAGGAGAAGAAGTAGATAAAGTGAGAAAAGCAACTGAAATTGTGAAGAGTTTGCGTCCAGAACTTAAAATTGAAGGACCTATTCAATATGATGCGGCAGTAGATATGAGAGTAGGTAAAAGTAAATTGCCAAATTCAGAAGTTGCAGGACAAGCTTCTGTACTAATTTTCCCTGATTTAAATACTGGAAATAATACTTATAAAGCAGTACAAAGAGAAACCGGTGCATTAGCTATTGGTCCAATGCTTCAAGGTCTTAATAAGCCTGTAAACGATTTAAGTAGAGGTTGTACTA
>JAUYUF010000178.1 GCA_030694835.1 Flavobacteriaceae bacterium
AAACTGATTTGATTGATGTTTGGTTCGATTCTGGATCAATGCCTTATGCGCAATGGCATTATCCGTTTGAAAATAAAGAATTAATCGATGAAAATAAATTTTTTCCAGCCGATTTTATTGCAGAAGGTGTTGACCAAACCAGAGGTTGGTTTTATACTTTACATGCTATATCAACAATGGTTTTTGATTCTGTTGCTTATAAAAATGTTGTTTCTAACGGACTTGTTTTAGATAAAAATGGACATAAAATGTCTAAACGATTGGGCAACACAGTTGATGCTTTTGATACGTTGAAAAATTACAGTCCAGATGCTACGCGTTGGTATATGATTGTAAACGCTAATCCGTGGGATAATTTAAAATTTGATTTAGACGGAATTGATGAGGTACGAAGAAAATTCTTTGGAACGCTTTACAACACTTATTCATTTTTTGCATTATATGCCAATATTGATCAATTCAAATATGAAGAAAAAGAAATCTCAATTAATGAAAAACCAGAAATTGATCGTTGGATTTTATCTGAATTAAATTCTTTAATTAAAAATGTTGAAAATTATTATAATGATTATGAACCAACAAAAGCAGCACGAGAAATTCAGTATTTTGTAACTGAAAATCTGAGTAATTGGTATGTCAGATTAAGCCGAAGACGTTTTTGGAAAGGCGATTATCAAACGGATAAAATCTCTGCATATCAAACTTTGTATACTTGTTTATTAACCGTAGCTAAAATATCTTCACCAATTGCACCATTTTTTATGGATCGATTGTATAAAGATTTAATTGAAGTTACGGGAAAAGAAAAACATGAATCAGTTCATTTAACAGATTTTCCAACTTTTAATGAAGATTTTATAGATGAATCACTTCAACGAAGAATGAATAAAGCACAAGATATCTCATCGTTGGTTTTATCACTTCGAAAAAAGGAAATGATAAAAGTGCGACAACCACTTCAAAAAATAATGATTCCAATTAGTAGTGAACAAGATAAATTAGAAATATTAGCCGTTCAAAATTTAATTTTATCCGAAGTAAATGTTAAGGAAATTGAGCTATTAGATGATACTTCTGGTGTGTTGGTTAAAAACATTAAACCAAATTTTAAACTTCTAGGACCAAAATTTGGTAAAGACATGAAATTGGCAGTTGATGCCATCCAAAAGTTTACACAAGAAGATGTTAACAAAATCGAAAAAGATGGTGAAATTTACTTTGAAATTAATGGCAAATCATTTACTTTAGCCTTGAATGAAGTTGAAATTTCATCTCAAGATATAGAGGGGTGGTTGGTAGCAAATCAAGGAAATTTA
>JAUYUF010000185.1 GCA_030694835.1 Flavobacteriaceae bacterium
ATGCTGATGCAGCTAATTTTGTGTCTCAACGATCTCGCTTAAATTTTAATTTTAAACAAGACAAACTTAAATTAGGAATCTCAGTTCAAAATGTACGTGTTTGGGGAGATGTAAGCACCTTATCTTCAATTGATAAAAATGGTGTAGCTCTTCATGAAGCTTGGGGTGAAGCTTTGTTATCTGATAAGTTTTCTGTAAAATTAGGTCGTCAAGAAATTGTTTATGATGATCACAGAATTTTTGGTAATGTAGGTTGGGCACAACAAGGCAGAAGTCATGACGCAATGGTTGCAAAATATATTCCAAATGCAAAAAATCGTTTTGATTTTGGATTTGCTTACAATGCAAACGCTGAAACTTTAGCACAAGAGACTTATGCTGTTAATCAATACAAAGCATTTCAATATATTTGGTATAATGGCCAAATAGATAAAGTAGGTTTAAGTTTATTATTCCTTAATAATGGGATGGAATATTTAGAACTTGGAAATCAAGAAATAGCTTATAGCCAAACTTTTGGACCTCGTTTAACATACAAAGTTGGAAAATTAGGTTTAGATGCAGCAACCTATTTACAAACTGGAAAAATAGCTAACAATGATGTAAGCTCCTCTTATTTCACCGCAAATGCAAATTATAAATTAAACGATAATTTTAGTGCTGTCGCTGGATTTGAATATCTTTCAGGTAAAAACATGAATGATTCTAGCTCTAAAGTTAAATCATTCAATCCTTTATACGGAACTAATCATAAATTTAATGGTTGGATGGATTATTTCTATGTAGGAAATCACATCAATTCTGTTGGTTTAACAGATATCTATTTTACTTTAAATTATCAAAAAAATAAATTTTCTGCTAATGTAACTCCACACTTTTTTAATGCATCAGGCGATATTTATAGTGGAACAACAAAACAAAGTAATAATTTAGGAACTGAAATTGATTTTAGTATAGGATACAAAGTTGCTAATAATATCAATTTTAATGCTGGTTTCTCAAAAATGTTTGCTACCAATTCAATGGAAATCCTTAAATCAGGAGATAAAGATGAAGCAAATACTTGGAGCTGGGTTATGGTAACCTTTAGTCCAAAATTATTTACCAGCAAATAATAATAAATGAGTAAGGTGTTTAAAAATATTTATTTTAATTAAACATCTTACTTATTTTTTTAAAGGATTGAAACAATAGATTTTAACAGATGAAAAAACTATTTAAATTTTTAATTCCACCTCAAGAATGGCTTGTTCCAGGGCTTATTTTAACCGGAGCAATTGTTGGGTTAATTTTATATGCACTCATTGAATCAAAAGCAGTTTCGTATCTTTCTAACGACCCCGCAACTTGTGCCAATTGCCATGTAATGACTCCACAATATGCTACTTGGCAAAATAGTTCACATCGCGAATGGGCTACTTGTAATGATTGTCACGTACCACAAGACAACATTATCAGAACATATGTATTTAAAGCAAAAGATGGTTTTAACCACTCAACGGCTTTTCTTACTAGAAGTGAACCAGAAGTGATTCGCATGAAAGAAGCAGGAATTGAAGTTGTGCAAGAAAATTGCATTCGTTGCCATAAAGATCAAGTAATGGATGCCAGAACAGATGGGTTGGTAGAAAATCACAAAGAAAATCGTACTGAAAGAAAATGCTGGGAATGTCATCAAGAAGTTCCTCACGGAAAAGCTAACAGTCTTTCAACTACAAAATATTACGGTAAACTTCCGAAAGAACATCAGAATACTTTACCAGATTGGTTAAAAAAATACACTAACACAAATAATGATAAAAATTAATTAAAATGACGAATAAAAGAAAACCTTGGATGAATTGGATGCTTTTTGTAGCATCGTTGGTGCTCGTTTTTGTACTGGGCATCGTTATTTCTTCAATAGTTGAGCGTAAAACTGAAGCTAAATATGCTTATAAGCCACAAAACACTATTGGTGAATTTGAACCACAAAATGAAGTTTGGGGACAAAATTTCCCTAGAGAATTTGAATCGTACTATGCAACTGCAGATACAACTTTTGCTTCTAAGCATTTAACCAATGCTAAAACTGATATGTTAGCTAAAAACCCACGTTTAGTAGTTCTTTTCGCAGGTTATGGTTTTTCTAAAGATTATAATCAAGGTCGTGGGCATTTCTATGCTATTGAAGACACTCGTAATTCTCTTAGAACTGGATCTCCAACTAATTCTGAAGACGGACCAATGCCATCTACTTGTTGGACATGTAAGTCTCCAGACGTACCTCGTTTGATGAACGAAATAGGAGTTGATAATTACTATAAAGGAAAATGGTCTTCAAAAGGGGCAGAAATTGTAAACCCTATTGGTTGTGCCGATTGTCATGATTCTAAAACAATGAATCTTAAAATAACGCGTCCTGCTTTGGTTGAAGCTTGGCAACGTCAAGGAAAAGATATTACTAAGGCTACACGTAATGAAATGCGTTCATTAGTTTGTGCACAATGTCACGTAGAATACTATTTCGACAAAAATAAACCTGGAAAAGAGGGGATTATGTACTTAACTTTTCCGTGGGATAATGGTGATACAATGGAAGGTATGGAACAATATTATGATAATATGAAGTTCTCAGACTGGACACATGCTATAAGTAAAGCTCCAATGATTAAATCACAGCACCCAGATTATGAAGTATTCAAGACGGGTATTCACGCTGAAAGAGGTGTTTCTTGTGCAGATTGTCACATGCCGTACAAAACAGAAGGTGGACAAAAATTTACGAATCACCATATCATGTCGCCTTTAAAAAATCCTGCAAATTCTTGTCAAGTTTGTCATAAATCAGAAACTGATAAATTATTGAAAAATGTTTATGACCGTCAAGATAAAATCAAAGAAAATCAAGATAAATTAGAAGAATTATTAGTTAGAGCTCATTACGAAGCTAAGCAAGCTTGGGATTTAGGCGCAACTGAAGCTGAAATGGCTGCTACTTTACAAGATATTAGAAAAGGACAATGGAGATGGGATTATGCTGCATCAGGGCATGGTAACTCATTCCACGCTCCTATTGAAACAGGTAGAGTTCTTAGTCAGGGTATCATTTTCACACAAGAAGCTCGTCTTAAATTAGCTAAAATATTAATAAACAAAGGGTTTAAAGGCGATGTTCCTTATCCAAATATTAAAACTAAAGCAGAGGCACAAAAATTAATTGGATTGGATATTCCTGCAGAAAAAGCTGCTAAGGAGCAATTTAAAAAAGATTTATTGCCTAAATGGGATGCAGAAGCTAAAGAAAGACAAAGCAAAACCAAAAAATAATTTGATTTTTTAATTTCATCAATACTATGAGTAATCATAAAAATCAACATAACCTCTGGGATTTTCCTTGGGGTTATGTTGAATCTTTTTTAATATATAGTGGTTTATTAATAACAGGCTTTTTAATGGAAATCTTCTTTCCGTTAAAAACTTCAACTGGAATTGTATTTCCGTATAATTTATTCATTTTAGGAGGTCTTATTTTATTCATCATTACACTTCAACTCTTT
Source organism: Flavobacteriaceae bacterium (assembly GCA_030694835.1). Classification (GTDB taxonomy): domain Bacteria; phylum Bacteroidota; class Bacteroidia; order Flavobacteriales; family Flavobacteriaceae; genus JAGXRT01. The sequence goes on from JAUYUF010000185.1 coordinate 3,540, forward strand.
TTCAAAAAACAACTTTTTGTCAAATGGTTAGGAAGTGTTCATGCTGCCATTATTTCTATTGTATTTATTGCGTTTATGGTAATGATTATGGGAATAGTTCCTCAAATAAAAACAGAATCGACTACTATTCAATTACTTGGTTTGAATTCCATCACATCTCATTGGGCTTTTTTACTAATTTTATTTGTCTTCCTTATATCTTTAGGATTGGTAACTTTTAAAAGACTTTTAAATTTCCAAATCAGTAATATTGGTTTTGTTTTAAATCATTTAGGTTTATTTATTGCTTTATCAACCGGTATTTTAGGAGCGGGTGATACCATACGCTTAAATTTAGAATTAGAGGAAGGAAAACCTAACTGGAAAGCCTATAACAATAAAACAAAAGAATATGTAGAACTTGATTTTGCTATTTATTTAAAAGATTTCATCGTAGAAGAATTTCAGCCAAAACTAGCTTTTGTAGAGAATGAGAAAGGAGAAATCATACATAACGATGGTAAAAACTTGTATTTAATCCATCAAAATGAACATTATATTTTTAATGATTTTGAAATCGATATCACTAAATATTTAGCAAGTTCTGGAAGAGTTGGTGAAGGATATCATTTTGTAAACGATATCGGAGCTCCTCCATCAGCCCATTTATCTATAAAAAATACCAAAACTAATAAAACCATCAACGGCTGGATTTCAAGTGGTAGTTTTTTGTATCAATATGAATCGTTAAAAATCGATGAAAATTTATCGGTTGTTATGACTATTCCTGAAGTTAAAAAGTTCACTTCCGAAGTATCAATTCTTCAAAAAAATGGAGAAAGAATAGAAACAACTATAGAAGTTAACAAACCTTTTGATTTTGATGGATGGAAAATATATCAATTAAGTTATAATGAAAAAATGGGAAAATGGTCTAACACAAGTGTTTTAGAATTGGTTAAAGACCCTTGGCTTCCTTATGTATATATTGGTGTTTTTATGATGATTGCTGGTGCTTTATATATGTTTTGGGCAGGAAATCAATTTAAAAAAGAAAATAATCATGACGTGGATTAATTTTGAATCTTATTACATTACTATCGTAATTTTATGGACACTAAGTTTAGTATTTTTAGGTTTATCATATAAGACTGAAAAACTTTTTAAATTCAGTTTAATAGCAGTTCTACTTGGAATAATATCACTTATTTGGTTTGATGTAGAATTATGGATAGAACTTCACAGACCACCAATGCGCACTTTAGGAGAAACACGTTTATGGTACGCCACTTTTTTACCTATAATTGGTTTATTAGTATATGTAAGATGGAAATACAAGTGGTTTCTAGCCTATTGTTTAGGTATGGGGATTTTATTTTTAACCATAAATTATTTAAATCCAGAGACTTATTCTAAAACCTTAATGCCTGCTTTGCAAAGTCCATGGTTTATACCGCATGTATTGGTTTATTTATTTGCTTACGCTCTTTTGGCGGCATCCAGTTTTGTGGCAATAAAAAGTTTGTACAGTTTTTATAACAACACCTTCACTGAAAATGATTTAAAATTGGCTGATAATTTAGTATACATAGGGTTTGCGTTTTTAACCTTAGGATTACTTTTTGGTGCGCTTTGGGCTAAAGAAGCTTGGGGGCATTACTGGACTTGGGATCCTAAAGAAATTTGGGCGTTTTTAACATGGATGATGTATTTGTTATACATTCATTATCGCCATTTTCATATATCAAATTCAAAAGAAGCATTACTTATTTTAACTGCTGCATTTATTATCTTACTAATTTGCTGGTTTGGTGTAAATTATTTACCTGTTGCCAATACAAGCGTTCACACTTATACACAATCATAAAAAATATTATATAAGTTGATTTTTCAATGTTCAAATAGTTCCTTCTGAATTGTTTGGACATTGTTTTTTTTGTATTTTCGCCCTCCTTTAAAAACACATTAAGAATGTTCGATATTTCATTAACAGATTGGGTTGGCTATTTTGCTTCATTAGTATTGATGATTTCATTTATGATGAAAAACCTAAACACACTTAGAATCATTAATTCAGCTGGCGCCTTATTATTTGTAGTTTATGGCTTTATGCTTGAAACCTCATGGCCAATTATTATCACCAATACTTTCATTTTTGGTGTAAATCTATATTATTTAAGAAAACATTATTTAAACAATTGATTTCTTATCTTGCATAGATAATTATTAATGCATTGAAAAGAATTATTGTTTCGGTTACCAATGATCTAACTACAGACCAACGGGTTCATCGTATTTGTACAACGCTTACATCCTTAAATTATGATGTTTTATTGGTTGGTCGAAAACTGAAAAACAGTTTACCTATTTCCAGATTTTATAAAACAAAACGATTTAGTTTATTGTTTAATAAAGGATTTCTTTTTTATGCAGAATATAATATTCGATTATTTTTACTGCTCCTTTTCAACCGAAAAAACATCTTATTATCAAATGATATTGATACTTTAATACCCAATTATATTGTAAGCAAACTTTTTGATATGCCTTTAATTTTTGATAGTCATGAGTTATTTTCAGAAGTTCCAGAACTTGTAAACAGACCCAGAGTTAAATCATTTTGGCAAAAAATTGAAGCTGTTTTAATTCCAAAAATTAAATATAAGTATACCGTTTGCAATTCTATTGCTAAATATTATAAAGATATTTACAACACCTCATTTGAAGTTATCAGAAATACTCCAATGAAAATAATTAATTTAGATGATTCAAAATCTGCTATTTCATTAAGAAAAAATGCCATTATTTATCAAGGAGCTTTAAACAAAGGTAGAGGATTAGAATTAATCATAGAAACCATGTTGTATATTGATAATGCTTTTTTATATATTATTGGTGATGGTGATTTAACTAATAAATTAAAACTCAGTGTTCATCAATTAAAACTTACTGAAAAAGTATTCTTTTTAGGGAAAATATTACCTACTGATTTACAAAGTATCACTTCAAAGGCCGCAATTGGAATAAGCATTGAAGAAGATTTAGGACTGAATTACCGATTTGCACTTCCTAACAAATTGTTTGATTATATACAAGCTGGAGTGCCAATTTTAGTAAGTGATTTACCCGAGATGAAACAACTTGTAAATCAATATAGAATTGGTGAAATAATAGTTGATAGAAATCCAGAAGCTATCGCAAAAATGATTAAATTGATGTTGGAAAAAAGAAATTCTTATCAAAATAATCTTGAAATTGCAGCTAATGAATTAAATTGGGAAAAAGAAGAAGTGAAATTAAAAGAAATATTTAATAGTATTGATTAATTTCTATAGATATAGCTTAAATAAGTAATCTTAAAAAAATCAAAAATAAATAATTTTGATTTTCCTTTAATTAAATATTTTTCCAAATATTTTCCTAAAAATTGATACACTTTCCCTAATAAATAATCAAAATAAAATTTCTTGATATTTTCGTGAGCTCTAAGTAACTTGACATCAATACAATAAATTATATTTTTATCTGACAATAATTTTAAATTATCCAAGGCCACTTTAGTTTTTCTTAAATATTCATCATTCGATTCTAAGCCAAGATGATAAACTAAATTTTCAATGTGATTTATCTTAACCTTTTCTCTTTTTAAATCTATTGCAAAAACTACATCTTCATAACCATACAATGATATCTCTTCATTAAATTTTATTTTACTAAATACTTGTTTATTAATCAAAAAGTTAGATGTAAAAAATGTTTTATAAGGTTTTTTTAATCTAAAAATCAATTCTCTTTGTTCTCTATTTCTTCCAAAATTCCATCTCAGGTATTTATTATCATCAATTGAAATCTTGTCATATGCTAAACCTCCACAAAACACACTTTCATTAGCTGTATTTCTTATAGCATAAATGTATTTTTTAATAAAATCAGATTCTTTAGGAAAAACATCCACATCTAAAAAAAGCAACCATTCAAACTTCGCTTTTTGTGCTAAATAATTTCGAATTGCACTTCTCCCCTTATTTTTCTCAAGCATATAATAAGATGCATTTTCTAAATGAACTAAATTATCATTTTCTTTAAATTTATAATCTGAAGCATCATCAATACAGATAATTTCAAAAGGTAAATTTTCATTAATGAGTTGCCGATGTATTTCCTTTACTAAAGGGAAGAAATTATAATTATATGTTGGAATTAAGACTGAAACCAATTCTATACCGATTTTTGTACTACTTCAAAAATTTCACCATTATCACACTTTAGCGTTTGGTGATTAAATTTTAAAATAACAGAGTAGTCATGAGTAGCCATCAAAATAGTTTTTCCACTTTGATGAATTTCTTCTAAAACTTTCATCACCTCTACAGAAGTACTCGGATCTAAATTTCCTGTTGGTTCATCAGCTAAAATTAACTCAGGGTCATTTAATAAAGCTCTAGCAATTGCAACTCGTTGTTGCTCACCACCAGAAAGTTGGTGTGGCATTTTATAACCTTGTGTTTTCATACCAACTTTATCTAACACCTCATGTATTTTATTTTCAATACTATCATTGTCCTTCCAACCTGTTGCTTTTAAAACAAACTCTAAATTTTTAGTAACAGAACGATCATCTAACAATTTGAAATCTTGAAAAACAATTCCTATTTTTCTTCTTAAATAAGGAATCTCACTTACTTTTAAATTTTTTAAATCAAAACCAACTATGGCTCCTTCACCTTTTTCAAGTGGTAAATCTCCATATAATGTTTTCATCAAACTACTTTTACCACTTCCAGTTTTACCAATTAAATAATAAAATTCACCTGGTTTAATTGTTAAATTAATATTTGATAATATTAAGTGGCCGCCTTGGAAAACCGAAGCATTTTGTAATTTAAGAACTGATGATTCCATATATTTTTGATCTGATTATATCAATACTAATAAAGGGTTGAAATATACAACTTTTTAAAATTCTTAAGAAAGTTAAATTTTTGTTATCTTTTATTATCAACAAAGCAAATTTACCCAATTGTTAAGATTTTTGTTCATAAGTTACCGTTTAATTGATGTAATATTTATGTTTCTATACGTTATCAAAAGAGAGAATCATTAAATTTGTTCATATCATAATTTAAAAACATGAAGCAGCTATCATTTTTATTTCTATTCGCTTTTATTTTCCAATTGTCTTATGGACAAACAAAACTTAGCAACAATAATTTAAATGATTATCATAAAGCAATTGCACTTTATGAAGGCAAATCATATGAGGCTGCAATTGCAATGTTCGAAAGTATTAAAAATCAATTTAATAAATCATCAGAACATAGAGCCAACTGCGAATATTTTATTGCTAATTCAGCCATTAGAAGCGGACAAGCCAATGGCGATCAATTAATGTTGGATTTTGTTAAAAATTATCCGACAAGTTTAAAAGTTTCAAATGCCTATCTAGAAGTTGGAAATTATTATTTTGATACGGGCAAATATGCTTATGCTTTAAAATGGCTATCTAAGGTTAAATCATCTAGTTTTTCATCTCAACAAGAAGAAGATTTTAAGTTTCGTTATGCATATGCTTTGTTTGCAACCAATAATATTACCGAAGCTAAAAAGCATTTTTCACTATTACTTAATTCACCAAAATATGGATCACAAGCCAAATATTATTACGGATTTATGGCTTATAATCAAGATAATTATGAAGAGGCCAATAAATACTTATCAGAAGTTGCACAAGATTCAAAATTTGAAAAAGATGTTTCTTATTATTTAGTTGATATGAATTTTAAACTCGGTAAATTTCAGAAAGCAATTGATTTAGGTCTTCCTTTACTTAAGACTAATAACCCAATTGACCAATCCGAAATTTCAAAAATCATTGGAGAAAGTTATTTTAACCTTAACAATTATGCTGAGGCAATTCCTCATCTATTAAAATACAGAGGTAAACGAGGAAAATGGAATAATACTGATTACTACTATTTAGGTTATTCCTATTACAAACAGAAAGATTATGAAAATGCTATTTCACAGTTTAATAAAATAATTAACGGTCAAAATGCTGTTGCTCAAAATGCATATTATCATTTAGCTGAATGTTATTTAAGAACCGATAAAAAATCTGAAGCCTTAAACGCTTTTAAAAATGCTTCTCAAATGACTTTTGATGAAAAAATAAGAGAAGATGCTTATTTAAATTATGCCAAATTGAGTTTTGAAATTGGAAATCCTTATAAAAATGTTGCAGAGGTTTTACAAGATTTCATTAAAGAATTTCCTCGTTCAACACATAGAAATGAAATTAATGATTTAATCATAAGTTCATATATCACAACTAAAAATTATGCTGGCGCTATCACTTATTTAAAAGACAAATCAGACTCAAAAAGCAAAGCGCTTTATCAAAAAATAACTTATTTAAGAGGTGTTCAGTTATTTAATGAAAATGATTTTAATGGAGCTCAATTTCATTTTGAAAAATCTATTAAAGAAAATATTGACCCAATTTATACTGCTTTAGCTACTTTTTGGAAAGGAGAATCTAATTATCGACTTCATTATTTTAGAAATGCATTGCAAGATTTTAAATCTTTCGAAAGAAATCTACATGCTAATAAAACAAATGAGTTTCAAATTGCTAATTATCATTTAGGTTACTCCTATTTTAAGCTAAAAGAATATGATGCTGCTGCAGATGAATTCCAAAAATTCATCAATAAAAAACCTAAAGACAACAATAAAATAAACGATAGTTATATGCGTTTAGGCGATAGTTATTTTGCATCAAGTAATTATTGGAAAGCATTGGAAGCGTATAATAAAGCCATTGATTTTAACGGAGTTGACGTTGATTATGCACTTTATCAAAAAGCAATTAGTTACGGATTTATAAATAGAAATCCTGAAAAAATTAAGAATTTAGAAACCTTTTTAAATCGATTTCAAAAATCATCTTACAGAGATGATGCTTTGTATGAACTAGGAAATACACAAATGGCTACAAATAATACAAACGGAGCTTTACAATCATTTAAAAAGTTGATTACAGAACATCCTAAAAGCACTTTTGTTGCAAGAGCAATGCTTAAAGAAGGATTAATTTATTACAATTCTGACAGAAATGATTTAGCGTTGGCCTCTTATAAAAAAGTAGTGAAAGATTTTCCTAAAAGTCAAGAAGCTAAAGAAGCTGTTGCCAATGCGCGTCAGTTATATATTGATATTGGAAAAGTAGATGAATATGCAGTTTGGGTAAAAGGATTAGATTTTGTTTCTATTTCTGATGCTGAGTTAGATAATACAACTTATGAATCTGCCGAGAAACCATTTTTATCAAATGATTTTAGAAAAGCGATTAGCGGATTTCAAAAATATTTAAATGTTTTTCCAAACGGATTGAATGCCACCAAAGCAAATTACTATTTGGCTCAATCATACATTAGCGAAAAGCAATTAAGTGATGCAATTCCACATTTGCAGAAAGTTGTTAATTCAAAAAATGAATATACCGAAACCTCTTTAACAATTTTAGCACAATTTTATTTAGAAAAAAGCGATTGGAATAACGCTATACCTGTTTTAAATTCATTAGAAGATGTTGCCGAATCTACTCAAAACAAAACATTTGCCATGTCTAATTTGATGAAAGCATATTTTGAAACAAATCAAATTGCAAAAGCAGAATCTTATGCCGAGAAAGTATTGGCATTACCTCGAATTGATGATAGAGCTAAAGCTGATGCAACCATTCTTATTGCAAGAGCCGCATTTAAAAATGGCAATGATAATAAAGCTAAAGCGACTTATAAAGAAGTCGAAAAAAATTCAACTGGAAAAATTAAAGCAGAAGCATTGTATTTCAGTGCTTATTATGAACACAAAGCTGGCAATTATAAAACCTCAAATGAAATTGTACAAAAATTAGCGGCTGATTATTCTGCTTACAAACTTTGGGGAGCAAAAGGCTTAATTATTATGGCTAAAAATTTTAATGCATTGAAAGATGCTTATCAAGCCAATTATATTTTAGAAAATGTGATTGCCAATTTTAGCGAATTTGAAGAAGTTGTTCAAGAAGCAAAATCAATTTTAGCCGATTTTAAAGTAGAACAATCAAAAACCAACGAATCAGTAATTATAGAAAATAAATAACAGAAAAATGATGAAAAAATTAATTCTTATTTTCAGTTTAATATTTGTAACCACAAATTTTTTCGCACAAGTAACAAAGCCAAAAGATACACTTAAAACGGAAACCATTAACGTTACAAAATCATATAAACCTACAGTTTCTGATGCTTTTAAGCTAAATGAAAATCCTTCGGTTCAAGAAGATCCTACTTTGGTAAAAGAAAAAATTCAATATGAAATACAGTCTGTTCCTGTTGCTTCAACCTTTACTCCTGCAAAAGGAAAGGCACAAGTTTTAGATCGACCTAAAAAAGAAATTATTTATGATAGTTTCTTATCAGTTGGTTACGGAAATTTCTCATCGCCTTTGTTTGAATCATTCTTGAAATTTAAAGCTGAACAAAATAATTACTTTAGTTTATATGGATTTTACAACAGCTCAAAAAATGGTGTTTCAAATTCTTTAATAGAAGATGAATTTTCTAAAACTAACTTTCAAGCAGCTTATCATCATCAAGACAGATATTATGATTGGCAAGCAAAAGCAACGTTTGAAAATAAAAAAATAAATTGGTATGGTTTACCTGAATTGCTAACTTATTCACCAACTTTTCTAGAAAATCTAAATCTTGAACAGAAATATCAAACTATAGGTTTAGATGGAAAAATAGATTTT
>JAUYUF010000186.1 GCA_030694835.1 Flavobacteriaceae bacterium
CTGCTGACTGCGGGTGTTCTTGGTGCGATCATTCTCAGATCGGGAAGGAAAACAACAATAGTAGCCAGGGGAGGTCGGTGAATATAATGGCTGATGTATGCCTGCTGGGAAGCGTAAGTTTCGTGTCATATCCGCCCGGGGCGGAAATATTCATGGACGGCGTGGATCAGGATGTTAAAACCCCGGCTATAGTGACGAATGTACCTGCGGGATCGCATGAATATGTACTGAAACTGGCTGGATACAGGGATTACCTGGGCAGTATAACCGTGCTGGAGAGCCAGACTGTGTTGGCATCCGTTAATTTAATACCCGTCAGCAGCAGGGGACTGATGGTCGGATTGACGCTCATGGGGCTTGCCATTGTCGGAGTCGTGGTGGCATCAAATAATCACAATAACACAGGAAAACGAGGATATGCATGAATGAAATAAATATAGTATATTTCATCAAAGATGTAGGCGTACCGGTAGCAGCGTTCATAATGATGTATGCGCTGTACGTGCAGAACCAGAAATGGCAGCAAAAACAAACTGAAAAAACCGAAGTGAGATTGGATGCTCTTATGAATTTATTTATATCCTCTATCAAAGAAATAACGGACGATAATAATAAATCACTGGAAAGACATACGGTAGCTTTAGAAAGGAATACTCTAAAGCTTGAGAAGCAGACTACAAAGCTTGATGAACATATCAGATTAAAGGATGAATTCATGGAATTTATAAAAGATGAAAGGAGAAAACATGGTTAATCTGGAAGTCGGGCAGACAATAAGGGTAAACATCGCGGTATGGGATTTCTGCGGTGAGGCTGGGTATAATGCCATTTACATTTCCGAGGTTGGAATCAATACAGTACCAGCACTCGACTCTGATGTAAGATGTCTGGATATAACGGGACTGGCTATTGCGTTCAGACTCGTCACGGCAGGGGATGCCCGGTGCAGGGGATGCGATCCAGAGGTTGTGTATTCCACCTGGGGTACTGCATATACGGATTCCCGGGGGTATGCCTATATCGACCACAAGATAACAGAGGCTGACCTTGCAGCATACCAGGTAGCAGTATCATCTGGATCCGGTGTGAGAGTGCTTGCATGCATCACAGGTGCGAAAGGACAGCAGATAATTCGTCACAGGTGCTCGGACAGCATAACATTTACGCCCGCGCTCCCCCCGACTCATTATATAAGCCTGAGCCTTGGATTTGTGCCTCCCGAGCTTATAACTTGTTTTGAAACTTACATATCTGCGATAAGCGATAATTTAATGACGTACTTAGCTCCTCCGCCGAGTCCGTGGGTATATGTGAGAACCACATATGACAGGATAACAAACTCGTTCAATATCTGGTTATACCTGCCTGAGACCGCAGTTCTATCCATGTCTCCGGGCGCGCTGCAGGATATATACGACTTTATTGCAGCATGGGCACCGCTTGTAATAGGTATTATGCTTATTCTTATTGCTGCGTTCGGTCCGTTTGGCGTGCTTGCTGATATTGTGCTGTTATTTGCAGGTCTTGTGATACTGGCATGGAAAGTGGTTGATGCAACATCAAAGCAGCTTCTGGCAGAGACGATAGCCACAAACCTGGACACTCAGATAAGCCAGGATAACAAGGAAAGTCAGGGAAAACAGTTAGTCGAAGATACATGGGAAAAATCCGGAAAGACCTCTGACGACTGCCTGACAAGACTTTCAGCCCGCCAGTCAAACCACAATGCCAAGATAAAAGGGTACCTGGACATATATGCAAAGTACCCGAATTTCGTCACAAAGCTGACTGCTGAAAGTACAAAATTCACTACAAACGCCAATGCGATCATATCCGGGTTCAAGGCACAGGCATATACCGCAGATGTCTGCAGCACCTATGCAGTACAGATGGATAACGAAATAAATTCGTCGAACCTGAGAATGAACGATCTCCTTTCAACATTCGTACCGCCAGACGTACCATACTCAGTACCCTGCAAGGGCTGGACCAACC
>JAUYUF010000190.1 GCA_030694835.1 Flavobacteriaceae bacterium
GGACGGGACTCGAACCCGCGACCCCCTGCGTGACAGGCAGGTATTCTAACCAGCTGAACTACCAAACCGTGCTCTAAGCGGTTGCAAATATAACGCGGAATTTCGTATTTGCAAATGTTTTTTTTAAATATTTAAGATTTCAAAAAACGCCATTAAACATTTATTGATACTAATCTTACAATCAGACTATTAATATTAAAAGGATATTAAATATCCTTTTAATAAATTATTTTTTATCCTAAATAAGAAGTTAATTTCTCAACATACACACTTTTAGGCGCTACTCCAACTTGCTTATCCACTTGTTCTCCATTGTTAAAAAATAAAACAGTAGGAATATTTCTTACTCCATATTTAGCTGCAAACTCTTGGTTTGCATCTACATCAACTTTAACTACAACGGCTTTTCCAGCATATTCTTCACTTAGTTGTTCCATGATTGGAGCTAACATTCTACACGGACCACACCAAGCTGCCCAAAAGTCTACAATTACTGGTTGATTCGATTTTAACACCACTTGTTCAAAAGTTGCATCGGTTACTTCTAATGCCATATAGCTATCTATTTATAGGTTTATATATTTTTTTTATAAAGACAAATTTACTCAAATAAATAGTGCAAACAAGGCAAATAAATTACTTTTCCTTATAGAGTTATTTAAGATTGTTATATACAGATGCTTAATTGATTAAGATTAAAATAGATGATTTTTAATTTGGTTATATAAAAAAAGATTCCCTAAATTTGCAATCAGAAAATCGTAGAGGAAAAATTTGACTGATTGCAACCTCGTTAAAAAATGCTAAAGCAGTAATTCATTACTCTTTTAGCATCCGGTTACATCACTGTTTTCTTCCTGATTTTTATAACGGATTAAAAATTTTAATTAAACATTGATATTATGTCATATTTTTTTACATCAGAATCTGTTTCTGAAGGACACCCGGATAAAGTTGCTGATCAAATTTCAGATGCACTCATCGATCATTTCTTAGCATTTGACCCTAACTCAAAAGTAGCTTGTGAAACCTTGGTTACAACAGGACAGGTAGTTTTAGCCGGCGAAGTGAAATCAAGTGTTTATCTTGATGTTCAAAAAATTGCTCGTGAAGTTATTAACAAGATCGGATACACAAAAAGTGAATATATGTTTGACGGCAATTCATGTGGAATTTTTTCTGCCATTCATGAACAATCATCTGATATCAACCAAGGAGTTGAAAGGATAAATCCAGAAGATCAGGGTGCTGGTGACCAAGGAATGATGTTTGGCTACGCCACCAACGAAACGGAAAATTATATGCCTTTAGCACTTGATTTAAGTCATAAAATTCTAATTGAATTAGCAGTGTTGCGTAGAGAATTAAAAGAAATTAACTACTTAAGACCCGACGCAAAATCTCAAGTTACCATTGAGTATAATGATGATCACACACCAAAACACATCAAAACTATTGTAGTTTCTACCCAACATGATCCATTTGATATAGATGATGAAAAAATGTTGAATAAAATTAAAACTGATTTAAAAAACATCTTGATTCCACGCGTAAAAGCACAATTATCAGAACAATTACAAGCACTTTTTACCGATGAAACCGAATACCTCATCAACCCAACCGGCAAATTTGTAATTGGCGGACCGCATGGAGATACCGGATTAACAGGACGTAAAATTATTGTGGATACTTACGGCGGAAAAGGTGCGCATGGCGGCGGCGCTTTTAGCGGAAAAGACCCAAGTAAAGTTGATAGATCTGCGGCTTATGCGGTTAGACATATCGCTAAAAATATGGTAGCGGCAGGCGTTTGTAATGAAATGTTGGTGCAGGTTTCTTATGCGATTGGTGTTGCCAGACCGATGGGGATTTTTGTAAATACTTACGGAACTTCAAACGTAAATTCAAGCGATAGCGAAATCGCTCAAAAAATTGAACAATTGTTCGATTTACGTCCGTATCACATCGAAAAAAACCTAAAACTGCGCAATCCAATTTATTTGGATACAGCTGCTTACGGACATATGGGTCGTAAAAATGAAACCGTTACTAAAACCTATACAGCAGCCAATGGTGAAACAAAAACATTATCTGTAGAATTGTTTACTTGGGAAAAATTAGACCGAGTGGCTGATATCAAAAAAGCATTTGGATTATAATCCAAATGCTTTAAATTCTTTTTAAGAATAAACTTCAAATAATCCTTTTAGAAAGGGTGTTTGACTTATAAAGAAGAAGGGAGTGTATGGGCACTATGATCTTCTGGCAACCTCCAAACGATAGGAATAGGTGCTTCAACCCAGGCTTTAAGCCACTTATAAATTAAACACTAAATCAGAAATGCTGAATTTCAGCCGAATGTGATAAGCTTGCTATAGCAAAACTAATCACTTTTATAAAGGATTTACTATGAATAAAAAAGACCTATTTCAACTTTTAAAAGACCGCGTTTTATTATTAGATGGTGCTATGGGCACTATGATACAACAATATAAACTAACGGAAGATGATTTTCGAACAGAACGATTTTCAAACTGGGAAATCAATGTAAAAGGCAATAACGATTTACTGTCGTTAACCCAACCTGATATCATCAAAACCATTCATCAACAATACTTAGCAGCAGGTGCAGATATTATTGAAACCAACACCTTCAACGCGAATCGGATTTCCATGGCCGATTATAAAATGGAGTCTTATTGTTGGGAACTCAATTATGAATCTGCAAAAATTGCCCAAGAAGCTGCTACAGAATTTACTTTATTAAATAGGGATAAACCTCGATTTGTAGCGGGATCTATGGGGCCTACTAATAAAACAGCATCCATGTCACCCGATGTCAGCAATCCAGGTTTTCGAGCCGTTTCTTTTGATGAATTAAAAGATGCTTATTCAGAACAGGCTGATGGTCTTATCGCAGGTGGAGTAGATATTTTATTGATTGAAACTATTTTTGATACTTTGAATGCTAAAGCTGCGATTAGTGCTGTAGAAGCCGTTTTTGAAAAAAGAAATTTGCGTTTACCTGTGATGATTTCAGGTACCATAACGGATGCCAGTGGCCGAACGCTTTCTGGTCAAACTGTAGAAGCTTTCTTGAATTCACTATCTCATATTCCGCTACTCAGCTTAGGATTTAATTGTGCGCTGGGCGCCAAAGAACTCCGACCTTTTATAGAAGAATTATCAGCCAAATCTCCTTTTAATTTATGCGTTTTCCCCAATGCAGGATTACCTAATCATTTTGGAGAATACGATGAAAATCCGGAGAAAATGGGCGTTTATATCAAAGATTTTCTCGACCATCAATTTGTGAATATCGTTGGGGGTTGTTGCGGAACGACTCCTGCACATATAGCAGAATTTTCGAAATTTATAGAAAATGCGCATCCACGCATAGTACCCGAAGAATCCCATCAGTTAAAATTGAGTGGACTCGAACCCTTAACCATCTTCCCTGGAAGTAATTTTATCAATATAGGAGAACGAACTAATGTTGCCGGATCGCGAAAATTTGCACGACTCATCGCTGAAGACAATTATGAAGCAGCTCTTTCTGTAGCTAGAGATCAAGTGGAAGGTGGTGCTCAGATATTGGATATCAATATGGATGATGCCATGATTGATAGCGAAAAAGCGATGGAAAAATTCTTGCACATGCTCGTTTCAGAACCCGATATCTCTCGCTTACCCATCATGATAGATTCTTCTAAATGGTCAGTCATAGAAATCGGGTTGAAATGCCTACAAGGAAAAGCACTCGTAAATTCTATCAGTTTAAAAGAAGGGGAAGAAGCATTTCGTATGAGGGCTATCCAAATTCGGCGCTATGGAGCAGCGGTCGTAGTAATGGCTTTTGATGAACAAGGACAAGCAGACAGCTTTCCGCGTCGTATAGAAATTTGTAAACGTGCCTATCATATTTTAGTGGACGAGTTAGGATTTCCGCCCCATGACATTATTTTTGATTCCAATGTATTGGCCATCGGAACAGGTATCGAAGAGCATCAAAATTATGCAGTAGATTTTATCAATACGGTTAAATGGATAAAAGAAAACTTACCTCATGCTAAAACCAGTGGCGGCATTAGCAACCTCTCTTTTTCGTTTCGGGGAAATGATGTAATTAGAGAAGCTATTCATTCTGTTTTTCTTTATTATGCGATACAAGAAGGACTTGATATGGGAATTGTAAACCCAGGAATGCTGCAGATTTATGATGCCATCCCAAAAGATTTATTAGAAGGCGTAGAAGATTTAGTGCTGAACCGCAGAGCAGATGCTACTGAGCGTCTAATTGAATTGAGCATTCAGTTCAAGGATAAGGAAACCGTTAAGAAAAAAGAAATAGCGTGGAGAACACTATCAGTGAATGAACGTATTTCTTATGCGCTGATTCACGGTATAGCCGATTTTATTGAAGAAGATGTGGAAGCGGCAAGAACACAATATGCGCGAACACTTGAGATTATTGAAATTCCATTGATGGATGGTATGTCACAAGTGGGAGACCTTTTTGGTCAGGGAAAAATGTTCCTTCCGCAAGTGGTTAAAAGTGCTCGCGTGATGAAAAAAGCAGTGGCTTACTTACAACCATATATCGAAGCCGAAAAGTCAATCAACGGAGATCATTCAAATGCCAGCAAGATTTTGCTCGCAACGGTTAAAGGTGATGTTCATGATATCGGTAAAAATATTGTCGGGGTTGTTTTAGGGTGTAACAACTACGAAGTAATTGATTTAGGCGTGATGGTTTCTGCTGAAAAAATTATTCAAACCGCCATTGAACAAAAAGTGGATATCATAGGGTTGAGCGGATTGATTACACCTTCTTTGGAAGAAATGGCGCATGTTGCCGCTGAAATGGAAAGACATCAACTAAAAATTCCACTATTAATCGGCGGAGCGACTACTTCTGAATTGCATACGGCTATCAAAATTGCACCCTTTTATCAGGCGCCAGTTATTCATATTCGCGATGCCTCTAAAGCTGTAGGAATAGTTTCAACCTTATTGTCAGAGAAGAATAAAACACCATTAGTAAACGAAATAAAAAAGAAGTATCAATTATTATTAGAAAAATATCAGGCAAATCAATTGGGTAAAGTGGTGTTGAATTTTCAGCTTGCTCAAAAGAATAAATTAGCGATTAACTGGAAGGAATATCAAGTACTCCAACCAAAATTTACGGGGACTAAAGTTTTTAAGGATGTTTCTTTAGCAGCAATCAGACCGTATATTGATTGGACGTTCTTTTTTCACGCTTGGAAAATTTCGGGTAAATATCCAGCGATATTTGAGCATCCTGAAAAAGGTGTGGAGGCTAAAAAATTATATGATGATGCCAATCAAATGCTCGACTCCATCATCCATGAAAATTGGATAGGAGCCAAAGCTGTAATTGGTCTATTCCCCGCTAAATCTGAGAAAGAAGATATTGTTATTTACAATCCCAAAGATCCATCTCAAAATTTAGCCACTTTTCATTTTCTTAGAAATCAGAAACAAAAAAGTGACGAAACACCCAATGTTTGTTTAGCCGATTTTATTGCTCCAACGAGCGGCGATACACTTGGAATGTTTGTGGTTTCTGCTGGATTTGGTATTGAAAAATGGATACAGCAATTTGAAGTCGCACATGATGACTACAGTAGCATTATGATTAAATTGTTGGCTGATCGATTGGCTGAAGCATTGGCCGAAATGATGCATGCCCAAGTTCGAAAAGAGTATTGGGGATATGAAAACGATGCTAATATCGATTTTGAAAAATTGATCAAAGAAGATTTTCAGGGAATCAGACCCGCACCGGGATATCCCGCATGCCCCGAACATTCCGAAAAAGAAATCTTGTTTAAAGTACTGGATGTAGAAGCCAATATCGGGGTGACCTTAACCGAAAATTATTCGATGTATCCTGCGGCTTCTGTTTGCGGATTTTACTTTTCGCATCCACAATCACATTATTTTAATGTGGGTAAAATCTCAAAAGAGCAAGTGAGTGATTATGCCAACAGAAAAGGCATTTCTGTAGAAACTGCAGAAAAATGGTTGGCTCCAAACTTAAATTATAAGTCCTAATACTAGCATATCCAGAACATGAAAATTACAGAAATCATACAAAACGCAACAGAAACCTTATTCAGTTTTGAAATTCTTCCTCCCAAAAAAGGAGATAGCATCAATTCTATCTACCAAACTATTGATCCGTTAATGAAATTCAATCCAGCTTTTATCGATGTAACTTATCATCGGGAGGAAGTAGTTTATCAAAAAATGGAGGGTGGTTTGTTGAAGAAAAAAGTGGTAAAAAAACGTCCTGGTACCGTAGGAATTTCGGCAGCTATTAAAAATAAATACAAGGTAGAAGTGGTGCCACATATTATTTGTGGCGGATTTACAGCAGAAGAAACCGAAAACGGCCTGATTGATTTTCACTTTCTAGGCATCAACAATCTTTTTGCTATTCGAGGTGATAATTTACCGGGCGAACGTCATTTTAAACCAGAGCCGGAGGGTCATACCTATGCCGAAGAATTGGTTCAACAGATTATCGGAATGAACAGCGGTAAATACCACGAAAATGATATTTTAGAAACTTCAAAGACTGAGTTTTCTATTGGAGTTGCAGGATATCCAGAAAAACATGTAGAATCACCCAATGCTCAAGCTGATATCAAGTACTTGAAAAAGAAGATTGATGCCGGCGCCGAATACATCATCACCCAAATGTTTTTTGACAATCAGAAATTCATAAATTTTGTTAAGAGATGCCGAGAAGCAGGAATCAATGTTCCTATTATTCCCGGTTTAAAACCCATCGCTACTAAAAAACAATTGACAACCCTTTCGCAAATTTTTAATATTGATATTCCAGAAACACTCTCTTTAAAAGTGGAGGCATGTAAGGATGCATCCGAAGTTAAAAAAGTGGGAATTGATTGGTGTATTCAACAATCAAAAGAGTTGCGCGAATTTGGTGTTCCAGTGCTGCATTATTATACCATGAGTCAATCCGACAACATTCGACAAATTGCTGAGGCAGTTTTTAAGAAATAATTTGAAACCTTAGCACGAGCAAGATGCTCGCGCTAGTTTGAGTAAACTTAAATTTTCAATCCTTGAATCTTTCAATCTTTCAATCTTTGAATCATTTAATTTTTCAATCTTTCAATTACAAATTATACTTCACCGAAAACATAAAATACCTTGGTTGCACCATAAACTGCGAAGTGCTGGTCACAAATTCGGTAAAAGAATCATCGTTGATAGAACTGTTATTTAACAGATTAGTAGCCATCAAACTGTATTCCCATTTACTGTCTTTTTTCTGATAATATATTTTAGCATCTAACAGTGAATAATTGTTTTTGATGGTTTTATCGGCATCGCGGTAGTTGTAATAACTGTAATCTGCGGTAAAAATAAAATGCTTTAAAAATCCGATTTCAACATTGGCAAAAGGTCGGTCAGTAATGTATTGCGTATCGCGATTTCCAGTATTATAATCATTAAAAATACGATTGTAACCCACTTCAAAATTGGGTGCATTTTTAAAAGAACTCACCAAACTTCCTTGATAATTTTGGGTAAATGAAGTAGATTCACTCCATACATTATTCACAAAATTAAAGAAATTACTGTGGGTTGCATTGGCACGCAAACGGGTTTCTATTTTTCCGTAGCGTTTACTAAAACGTAAATTTCCTGAAATAGTTTCATCGGCTAAATTAGAATTGATGGGACTCGATACTTGATTGATTCCAACCATCGTAGTACTATTTTTAACACCATCAACTTTTTTAGAATAGTTAGCAAATCCCTGAATATTGAGGAAGGAGAACATATTAAAATTGAAATACTGTAAGGATACTCGGTGATATAAAGCATTTTCCAACGCTCTATTTCCTTTACTCATCGAATTGTAATTGTTGAGGATAAAGCCCTCTGAGCGTTTTAAAATATCGGTAAATTCTAATGACATATTATAGGTTAAACGCAAAGTTTCTGATTTCTTCAGCTGTAATTTAGCATAAAAGTCAGGTAATAATTTGGTATCATCCGTTTCGATGGTAGTACCCAATTGCGTGTCTTTCATCAAATATTGATGCAAAGTCAAACCCGGACTAACCGTTAATATACCGCTCACCATTTTATAACGCAATCCCATATATAAATCAGTAAAATTATAGGTAACATCATTTTTTAAATTGTCATTATTGAGCGGATTTTGAGTATCGTTATCCAAAATCTGAAAAAGTGAAGAATCAAAATTTTGGTGACTTACCGTTGCTGCGGCTGTAATATTGATATTACTCGTATTGTTTAACAGGTAAAAATAATCTGCCTTAACATCTAATTTATTGGTTTTAATCGTACGATTCTGAGTTAAATCATACAAGCTTTGCGCCTGTGTTGGCAAAATAGATGGAAACGGTTGAAAAGCCGTTGATGCATTATAAAACGGCTGTTCTTCTTGCCAAAGATGTTGAATTTCTGCTGAATATAAATTTTTAGCATTAATCGTTTTATAAAAATTGATGTTTTGATTGATAGAAAAAGGATCATTTTCTTTTCCAACTTCGATATTATTGGGAACCCCCGAAACCAATGATGCAATGGAATTATCTTCGGTTTGTTTTGATTTTTTAATTAAGATATCGTAATCAAAATGAGTGCTTAAATTGGGTTTATAAGACGAACTTAATTTGAGCATTGCTAACTGACTTCTTTGCAAAGCTCCTGAAGTAGTTGCCTCTGTTAGATTAGATTGAATATAGGTTTTCTGACTCTTAGTCAACAAATCGGTTTTGGCATCGTTTAAAATTGAAAACCCACTCAAAGTCCACGTTTTAATGGGATTGTAACTAAAGTTAAAAGCACCAAATTTGGTGTCAATTTCCTGTGCTCGATTATCGCGTGTCATAGAAAATCCTAAATCATTGGAGGAGATTTGAATGGTCGTTCCTCCACCGCGATTGATGCCTCGCATACCACCTGTAAACCTGAAATAATCTTGCATCGTAAAAGGAACAGCTCCGATATTATTGGCATCAAACAACAAATTGACACTTTTTTTAGGGCTGTAATAAAATAGTTTTGGATGTACTAAATACCTTTCTTCCAAACCAATTCCGCCGCCTAATTCACCAAACCAAAAGTTTTCTTTTCCTTTTTTAAGTCGGATGTTCATCGCCACATTATCAGAATCATCACCAACACCTCGCATTGGATTTACCTCATTGTAATTGCGTAAAAACTCAATTTTATCTATTGCACTGGCTGGAATATTTTTGGTAGCCATTTTAGTATCACCATCAAAAAAATCCTTACCATTCACCATTACTTTTTGCACTTTCTTCCCTTCCACCTCAACTTCACCATCCGAATTAATTTCAACTCCGGGCAGTTTTTTCAACACATCACCTAATTTTTTTTCATTTCCACTTGCAAAAGCATCTTTGTCATAAGTCAATGTATCTCCACTTACTTTTATCGGAATTTTATAGGTAACCTCCACTTCTTTGAGTTTATCATCCATTGCTTTAAGCACAATAGACTTAGTAATATTTCCAATATCAACAGTTGTTATAACTGTTTCCTGATGCGGAGCATAACCCAAATAACTTACACGTAATTGATATGTTTGATTGGGTTCAACCGTTAAACGAAAATTTCCTTTAGAATCTGTAATGGAATAAGATTCAATGGTATTATTGCTCTTAAGTGCAATAACATTGGCCATTTCTAATGGATTACCTTGTTGATCTTTGATACTCCCTTCAATTTTGATGGCTTGAGAAAATAAAATTATTGGTGAAAATACAGCCAATAATTTCAATAAAAGTTTCTTTTTCATAAACAATTAATACACTAATAATAAATAAATTACATCCTTACTTGAATACTGTGAGTATTGCCTCCTTGTTTCCTGCCGCCTTCAAAATTCTCGCGCATTTCTTCCATTTTTGTTTTCATAATTTCGTTGTATTCTTTTTGAGACACCACCTTTCCCTTGTCAGGCTCAGTAATTTTGATTTTTTCTTTTGGATTTAAATCTAAGGATACTAATTGCAATGACATTCTATCAGCATTTACTTCCATAATTAATCCCGGAAGACCCCAATACTCACCCGGACCATTATTGACAGGTACTTCTGGAGAATACCAAGCTTCAATAATAATTTCACGTGGTGTTGTAGTTATAGAATCGTTTGTATTTACTCTGTTTTGACCACTTCCTCTTCGCATATTAAATGACGTTTCATTACTTTTAATAGTGGCAACTGCTTTAAAACTCAAATACTTTCCTGTCATTTTTGTTTCATCAACCAATTTCCAATTGTAAACGGTTAATGAATCTTTAATCAGAAAGTTTTTACCCATTAGTTCTGATTCCTTTGTAAACGTTTTATTTTTAACATTTTTAAAATGCTTGCCATTCATAGCTCCGCCAATCATGATCATCATTCCTCCAAAACCACCAGATTCCTGTTCCAATTTTGCTTCTTCTTTATAAATCGCGGTGTTTTTGTCAAAAGTCAATTCAAAGGTTTTTTCCATTTGTTTGCGCATCATCTCCATAATTTGTTGTTGTTGATTTGGAGATATTCTGGTACTATCTAACTTCATATCCATTCTAAATTTAGATTGATAAATAGCCTTGCCTTGAAAATCTTGAGCTTTAACAACTGAAATTAAAAGCAAAAAAACGAAGAATATTCTATAATGTTTCATTAGTTAATTATTTTATTTTATAAACTTACAACTATCTATTTATGAATATTTAAGTAAAATCGTTAATCTTTTGTTAAACGTATTTTAACAATATAACTAAATCAACGTCATTCGACAATTAAAAAAGTAAAAGGTTTAAAGTTATTTTTTTTGATGTATCAAAATATTGATTTTAAAATTTCATTTATACTTTTAAAAACTTGTTTTGATTCCTATTCAATTCATAATCTGAGGAATTCAAAATGATAATAATTATTATTCATAAGTATTCAACTTTTTACCCTTATAATTCTAAAAATTGATTAAATTTAGCAACCAAAAATAAACTAACTAAACGATATGCACGTAGCAATTGCAGGAAATATAGGCGCAGGAAAAACAACTTTAACGCAGGCATTGGCAAAACATTATAAATGGGAACCTCATTTTGAATCTGTTGAAGGAAATCCTTATTTAGATGATTTTTACAATGAAATGGAACGTTGGTCATTTAATTTACAAGTCTATTTTTTAAATAGTCGATTTCGTCAAATTTTAGAGATTCGTGATAGTGGCAGAGACATCATTCAAGATAGAACTATTTATGAAGATGCCAATATTTTTGCTCCAAATTTGCACGCCATGGGTTTAATGGCAAATCGTGATTTTAAAAATTATGCTTCGCTTTTTGAGTTGATGGAACGTTTAGTTACTCCTCCAGATTTATTGATTTATCTAAGAGCTTCGGTTCCTACCTTAGTAGGGCAAATTCACAAACGCGGAAGAGATTATGAAAATTCGATTAGCATCGATTATTTAAGCAGGTTGAATGAGCGTTATGAAGCATGGGTTTCTCAATATACCAAAGGAAAATTATTGATTGTCAATGTAGATCATTTAGATTTTGTTGAAAATCCGGAAGATTTAGGAAACATCATCAACCGAATTGATGCTGAAATAAACGGTTTGTTTTAAGATTCACTTTTAATGATAAAGCATAAAAAAATCCCCTCGTTTTTTAAACGAGGGGATTTTTTAGTTTTATTAAGTTTAGAACTTAGTTTTTCAAAGCATCTATCTGAGCTTTTACTTCCTCTTTTGTTCCAGTGAAAACATGTTCTTCTATAATGGTTTCTCCATTAATAGTTTTTGTTACTTTAACAATCGCTGAAACGTTTAATTCATCAACCACTTTCATTTCAACTTGAATTTGATTTTCAATTGCTAATGTATCATTTGCAGTTACATTGTTATCCATTCTAACTTCAACTGCTATTGGGGCAGTTAATGTATTACTTTTTTCAAGTGCAATACTTGGAGCAATAACTAAAGCTACAACTGACATTAATTTCAATAAAATATTTAAAGATGGTCCTGAAGTATCCTTAAATGGATCTCCAACAGTATCACCAACCACAGCTGCTTTGTGAGCAGCTGATCCTTTATAATGCATTGTTCCTTGAATTTCTACTCCACCTTCAAACATTTTCTTAGCATTGTCCCAAGCTCCCCCAGCATTTGATTGGAAAATTGCCATTAATACACCTGAAACAGTAACTCCAGCTAATAAACCACCTAACATTTCTGGTCCACCAATAAATCCAACTAAGACAGGTGAAGCAATTGCTAAAACTCCTGGCAATACCATTTCTCTCAAAGAAGCTTCAGTAGAAATAGCCACACATTTTTGGTAATCTGCAACACCATCTGCTTCATCAAAAATAGCTCTGTCTTCAACCGATGCTTTAGACATATCGCTATCGTATTTTTTCATCACTGCTAATGCCGCTTTTAATTGAGGAATATCTCTAAACTGACGACGTACTTCCTGAATCATAGACATGGCTGCTCTACCAACAGCATTCATGGCTAAAGCAGAGAATACAAAAGGAAGCATTGCACCAACAAATAATCCAGCCATTACAGTAGATTGTGAAATATCAATCGATTTCATATTGGCCTGTTGCATAAAGGCAGCAAATAAAGCTAAGGCTGTTAATGCTGCAGATGCAATGGCAAAACCTTTACCAATAGCAGCTGTAGTATTTCCAACTGCATCTAATTTATCAGTACGTTCGCGAACTTCTTTAGGTAATTCAGCCATTTCTGCAATACCTCCTGCATTATCAGAAATTGGTCCGTAAGCATCTACCGCTAATTGAATACCTGTATTGGCTAACATTCCAACAGCAGCAATTGCAATACCGTATAATCCAGCAAAGTGGAATGATAAAATAATAGCTGTAGCAATTAACAAAATTGGAATAGCTGTTGACATCATTCCAACACCTAAACCTGCAATAATATTAGTTGCAGCACCAGTTACCGATTGGTCAACAATACTTTTTACTGGTTTAGTACCAGTTCCTGTATAATATTCTGTTATCATTCCAACTCCTAAACCAGCAACTAAACCTACAATGGTAGCGATGAAAACACCGAAAGAAGAATATTCTTTTCCGTTAAACATCCAAGTTTCAGGTAAGAATGCATTTATGATGAAATATGAAACAACAATCATTACTCCAGCTGATAAATATTCGCCAATATTTAATGCTGTTTGTGGATTTCCTCCTTCTTTAACTTTTACAAAGAATGTTCCAAAAATTGAAACTAAGATTCCTGTAGCTGCTAAAGCTAAAGGTAAATAAACTGCTCCCAATTGGAAATCAGCAAATTCTGGTGATGCAAAAAATACAGCACCTAATACCATTGTTGCGATAATTGAACCTACAAAAGATTCAAATAAGTCAGCTCCCATACCGGCTACATCTCCAACGTTATCGCCAACATTATCTGCTATGGTTGCAGGATTTAATGGATGATCTTCTGGTATACCAGCTTCTACTTTACCAACTAAATCAGCTCCAACATCGGCCGCTTTGGTATAAATACCTCCACCAACACGTGCAAATAAAGCAATTGAAGAAGCACCTAAAGAAAATCCTGAGATTACATTTAAGATAATGGTTAATCCATTAACATCATTAATATTATATAGATTGCTGAATAATATCAACAAAGCACTTATTCCAATTACACCTAATGAAACAACACCTAATCCCATTACAGCACCTCCTGAAAAAGCTACTTCTAGCGCTTTATTCAACGATGTTCTAGCGGCATTAGTCGTTCTAACATTTGCTTTAGTCGCAATTCTCATTCCGATAAATCCAGCTAAAGCAGACATTAATGCTCCTACAACAAATGATAATGCTACAAATGGTGTTGAATCTTTATCAGACTCACCTTTGAAGATTAATAATACAGCAACAGCTAAAACGAATACAGATAATACTTTGTATTCAGCTTTTAAAAATGCCATGGCTCCATCTGAAATATTTTTGGCTATTCTAGCCATTTTTTCAGTTCCAACTTCTTGCTTTGTAACCCATGTAGCCTTATACCACATAAAAAGAAGTCCGATAACTCCTGCCAACGGCAAATAATAAATTAAATTTTCCATTTAGTTATTCGATTTATAGTAATTATTATAATTTTTAACACAATCTGCAAAACTAAACAAAGTTGTTGATAAAAAAAAGTTTAAATAGCTGAACTTAATTCAGCAAATTGTCATTTTAGAAGTGAAATCCGAATGATCCTCTAATCACAAATTTATTAGCATTTGGCATATCTAGGTAACTGCCTCTCCAAGAAAAATCGAGTCGAAATACTTTAAAAATATTCCCGATTCCGGCATTGTATTCCCAATAAATATCTTCTGGTGCTTTGTATATTATATTAGAAGCATTTAGGGCAATATTCTTTTCACAAATTTCTCC